>DASYPC010000135.1:0-3091 GCA_036007105.1 Burkholderiales bacterium
GCTTCCGGCGCCTTCGTATCTTCACTACCCGAGAGGTGACGCCTGCGTGGATCCGCAGGCGTACCCCGATCTCGACGAATTCTTCGCCGACGTGGTCGAGATCTACGTCGAAGAGCTGAAAGCGATCCATGAAGCCGGAGGTCGCTACGTACAGTTCGACGAAGTTGCGCAGACGCTGCTCTGCGACGAGCGCATTCGCGCTGCGGTGCGCGCTCGCGGCAACGATCCCGAGCGGCTGATCGATCTCTACATCGGCCTGATCAACCGGATCGCGCGGCGCCGTCCGCAGGGCATGACGATCGGTGTGCACCTGTGCCGCGGCAACGCGTTCGGCAAATGGATGGCGCAGGGCGGCTACGAGCCGATCGCCGAGAAGACGTTCCAGAAGCTCGAGGTCGACGCGTTCTTCCTCGAGTACGACACCGGCCGCGCGGGAGGCTTCGAGCCGCTGCGCTTCATGCCGAAGGATCGCTTCGTCGTGCTCGGCCTTGTCAGCACGAAGACAGCTTCGCTCGAATCGATGGACGACCTCAGGCGCCGCATCGATGAAGCGTCGGCCCATGTCCCGCTCGAGCGGCTCGGCCTCTCCCCGCAGTGCGGATTCGCCAGCCACCGGCACGGCACGGCGCTCGCGTTTGCCGACCAGGAGGCGAAGCTGCGGCGGGTGGTCGAAACCGCCGCTGCCGTATGGGGTGCGAACTGAGGTAGCATTTCGGCAGGGGAGAAACATGAAAACTGCGCTGGTTTGCATCGGGTTGCTCGCGTTCTTGATCTTCGCGCTCGGACTTGCTGTGTCACTGACACGCGGCAAGACGAAAACCAATTACGGCTATCCGGACGATCCCACGGACAGGTTGCACAAGCTGTGCCGCGCGCACGCGAACGCGGCCGAGTACGTGCCGATCCTGGGGCTGCTGATGTTCGTGCTCGCGACGCGCAGCGAACCGGCGGCCTGGGTGCTGTGGACGATGATCCTCGCCACCGTGTCGCGCTACGTGCACGCCGCAGGCGTGGTCGCGATGCCGACGCTCAATCGCCCGAACCCGCTGCGCTTCCTGGGTGCGCTCGGCACTTACGTGACCGGGATCGCGCTGACGGGCGCGCTGCTGCTCGGCGTGTGACGACGGGACCGCGCCGCTGCGGCTGGGCGCGCAACCCGCTCTCGGTCGCCTACCACGACCGCGAATGGGGCGTGCCGGTGCGCGACGACCGCACGCTGTTCGAGTTCCTGGTGCTCGAGGGCGCGCAGGCCGGCCTTTCCTGGGACACGATCCTCGCCAAGCGCGACAACTACCGGCGCGCGTTCGATGATTTCGATCCGCACAAGGTCGCGCGCTATGGCGCGGCAAAGAAGCGCAAGCTGCTCGCCGACGCGGGCATCGTGCGCAACCGCGCGAAGATCGAGGCCGCCGTGGTCAACGCGAAGGGCGTGCTCGCGTTGCAGGAGGAATATGGCAGCTTCGCGCGCTACCTGTGGCAATTCGTCGGCGGCAAGCCGCTGCAGCCCGGGCGCATGCACCTGCGCGACGTCCCGGCGCGCAGCGAAGTCTCGGACGCGCTGTCGGCCGACCTGAAGCGGCGCGGGTTCAAGTTCACCGGCTCGACGATCATGTACGCGTTCATGCAGGCGGTCGGGATGGTGAACGACCACTCGCGCGACTGCTTCCGCTACCGGGCGCTGCGCGGATGAGGACGCTCGCGCTCGTCGTGCTGCTCGTCGCCGCGCCCGCGGCGCTCGCCTATGAATTGAACGGCGTCCCGCTCGGCGGCAACGAGGCGCAGGTGAAGAAGGCGTTTCCGAGCGCGCGCTGCAAGCCGCTCGAATGGTCCTCGCGCGTGGCCGACCGGCGCTGCGACGATGCGAAGATCGCATTCGGGGGGGTGCCGGCGCGGCTTACGGTCTACCTGAAGGCCGATTCGATCCAGGCGCTCTCGGTGCGCTTCGATACCAAGGACCGCGAGAAAGTGGTGGCGCACTTCACGTCGCGCTGGGGAGCGCCCGCGGGCGAAGCGAGCGAGACGATCGCCCGTAAAGGCAAGGAAGACCGGCGGGTCTACAAGCTGCGCTGGGAAAAAGGCAACGAGCACGCGATGCTGGTCGCGCAGGCCGACCGCAAGCGCGCCTCGCTCGAGGCGTGGCGCGGCAACTTCGTCGACGAGATCTACAGGGTCCGGTAGCTCAGGCAGCGCGCGGGCGGTACAGGAACGCGACCACCAGGCCGAGCAGCACGGTCAGGATGCCGTCGAAGATGATCTGCTTGACGACGGTCGCTCCCGGCATCGGCTGCACTGCGTAGTAGATGAGGTAGGTCGGAATCACGGTCAGAAACGCCACCGCGATCCCGAAGCGCAATCCCTGCGCGAGCCAGGGCTTCGCCTCTACGCCGCGCGAGTAGATCCAGACCAGCGCGCCCGACAGGAACACGTGCGCGACGATCATCAGCGGAAAAAAGACCTGCGAGTCCTCGGGCGAGCGGAACAGGTTCCGCAGCGCCGAATAGTCGGCGTGCAGCAGCACCGCGTGCACGACGAAGCTGCCCGACATCCAGACGACGAACAGCACCAGCCACGAAATGAAGAATTTCATGTCCATGATTCCCCCCTTCCTGAGTGTCTCGCGCCGGCGCTCCCACGCCGGCGGCGTTGCGGGCGAAGTATAGTCTTCGCGCTAGGACGCTCGGCCCGGCCGGTTGCGCCACAGCTCGATCAGCTCGTCCAGGCTTCCCGTCTGCTTCTCGTACTTCCGCACCCCTTCCGGGAACACGAACCACGGCTGCGCGCTGCGCGTCCAGATATGCGCGATCGGCCGCAGCCACGACTTGTCATCCAGCGTGCCCGGCCGCATCACCGCAAGGCCGGGAAACTTCGGCGGCTCCGACCACATCCGAACGCCGCACTGGCCGCAGACCTTGGCGAGGCGCGGCTTGCCTTCGGCATTCGTCGACTGGTGAAGCGTGACTTCGCCCTTCGTCACTTCGATGGCGGGCAGATTCACCCACATCGACAAGCCGAACGCGCTGCCGCTGCGTCTCTGGCAGTCCGTGCAGTGGCACGCGTAGAGCGTGAGCGGGTCTTCCGTCACCCGGTAGTG
>DASYPC010000136.1:0-6197 GCA_036007105.1 Burkholderiales bacterium
AGATTGGTGAACACGAACGGCCTTGGCCCCCGCATTTTCTTCGCGTCACGCTCCATCACATCGAGCGAGGCGCCGACATGCGGCGCGAGATCGACCTTGTTGATCACCAGCAGGTCCGAGCGCGTGATACCGGGCCCGCCCTTCGACGGGATCTTGTCGCCCGCTGCCACATCGATGACATACACCGTAAGATCGGCCAACTCGGGCGAGAACGTCGCCGCGAGATTGTCGCCGCCGGACTCGATCACGATCAGGTCGAGGTCCGGAAAGCGCCGGTTGAGGCGCGCGACCGCCTCGAGGTTGATCGAGGCGTCCTCGCGGATCGCGGTATGCGGGCAGCCTCCGGTTTCCACGCCGATGATGCGCTCGGGCACGAGCGCCTCGTTGCGCACCAGGAACTGCGCGTCTTCCTCGGTATAGATGTCGTTCGTCACCACGGCGATGTCGTAGCGCTCGCGCAGCGCGCGGCAGAGCGCGAGCGTCAGCGCGGTCTTGCCCGAGCCGACCGGCCCGCCAATCCCGAGTCGCAGGCTCATGAGCGAAAGAGCCTCGAGTATTGCGTTTCGTGGCGCGCCGAGAGGATCGCGAGGCCCGGCGCGAAATTCGCGAGGTCGTCGTCACGCATCGCCGCCGCTTTTGCTGCGATTTCCGCGAGCTTCCCGCCGAGACGCAGCAGCATCGCCTGCGCCTCGGTCTGCCCGAGCGGCACCGATTTCACCGCCGCCATCGCCTGGTTCTCGAGCCACGTCCAGAGATAGGCCTGCAGCGCTGCATGGGGATCGATTTTCCAGGCCGACACGGCAAACGCGAATGCGGCCGGAAACGAAGGCTCCTCAAGGCTGATCTTTCCTACATCGAGATCTGCGAGCAGCCGCGCGAGCGAGTAGCCCATCTGCACGGTCTCGGCGCGCAGCTCCGCAGTCTCACGGCTCGCAAGAAAAAATTCGTTCCACTCCTTCATCCCGGCAGGATCGCGCAGCATGCGCCACAGCACCGGCGCTTCCATCTGCGCGACCGCGTGCTCCAGCACATCGCCGATCCAGCGCTCTGCGCTCGCCGCATCGCGCACGATCGCCTCTTCTACCGCCGCTTCGAGCCCGCCGGAATAACTGTAGGCGCCGACCGGCAGTGCGGGGCTCGCAAGCTGCAGCAGCCGCGCGAGGCTCTCAGTGCTTGTGGCCATGGTCGTGGTCGTGATCGGGATGGTCGCAGTGATCGTGGTCGTAGTCGTGATCGTGTCCATGTCCGTGATCATGATGGTGATCGTGACCATGCTCGTGGTCGTGCGGCTCGCCGAACTCGTGGATTTTTCCGCCGTGCCCCATCTCCGCGTGCTGATGGCCGGCGCCGTACGCGCCCGCCTCGGGCTCGAACGGCGATTCGATGGCAGAGACTCTCGCGCCCAGGCCCTTCAGCATTTCCTCGAGAACGTGGTCGTGGTTGATGCGCACATAGTTCGCGCCGACTTCGACGGGCACGTGCCGGTTGCCGAGGTGATACGCGGCGCGCGCGAGCGCTTGCGGGCTCTCGCATTCGACGTGCAGCAGCTTTTCGACTTCGGCGACCACTTCGATGACGCGTCCGTCCGACGCGGTGACGAGGTCGCCGCCGCGCAGGATCTCGCCGCGCGGCAGCATCAGCGCGACTTCCTCGCCCGATTCCAGGTGCGCGTGCAGGCGGCTCTTCTGGCGCTGCTCGAACGGCAGGCATAGCGCGCCCTTGACCTGTACCGCGTAGGCGTTGCGCGGAATCTTGAGTTTCGACTTGATCTCGATCATCGGGGCGCGAACGCCTTCTCGAAGAACAATAGCGCGAGTTCGCGCGACTGCGCGGCGATACTCTCGCTCGCTACGATGTTGATGATGCCTCCCTTGCCTTGCTTCGCGCCAACCATGTGCGTCGCGCTGAAAGCGGATACAGCCCGAGATGCGCGGCAAAGCGCAACTGGCCGTCGGTGTAGCGACGGGTGAGCTCCGCGGAACTCGCCGCTACGGAAAGCATGCCTCCCCAGGAAAAGCCAAGCACTCCGATCCGCGCAGGGTCGATCCTCGGATGGCGTGCCAGATGGCGCAGCGTCTCATACACATGCGGGAGGTTGTCGTACACCGACCGAGGAATCCCTTTGCCTCGTAGATAGTCGATCTCCACCGTGGCGATTCCGGCCTGGTTGAGCGCGTCTGCGTAGAAGGCGCCCCGGCCATCGAACCCGGTAGCGGTATGAAGAATCAGAACCGCGGGCAGGCGAGCATGGGTCAACTCGGGAATGCGCGGGTCTCCCGAGACCATCGCGCCCTTTTCGGTCGCGCCGGGAACGGCGAAGGACAGCTTGTCGACTGAGACCGCACTCTGCGCGAGCGCGGTTCCGATGAACTGCGCGAAGGCAAGAGTAGTCGCGGCTAGGCCGCCCTTTGCCGATCGGAGCATCAGAAAAGAAAGTACCGCTGCGCCATCGGCAGCACCTTCGCCGGCTCGCAGACGAGCAGCTCGCCGTCGGCCCGCACTTCGTACGTTTCGGAATCGACCTCGATCTTCGGCTGCAGGTCGTTGTGCACCATGTTCTTCTTGCCGATCTTGCGCGTGTTGCGAACCGTCTCGAGGGGGCGCGCGAGCCCGAGCTCGGCGAGCGCAGGATTCTTCAGCGCGGCCTTCGACACGAACGTCACCGACGTGCGCAACGCCTTGCCGAACGCGCCGAACATCGGCCGGTAGTGCACCGGCTGCGGGGTCGGGATCGAGGCATTCGGATCGCCCATGGCCGCAGCGGCGATCATGCCGCCCTTCAGCACGAGCGACGGCTTGACGCCGAAAAACGCAGGCTTCCACAGCACCAGGTCGGCGAGCTTTCCCTCCTCGATGGAGCCGACGCAGTGCGAGATGCCCTGCACGATCGCGGGGTTGATCGTGTACTTCGCGATGTAGCGCTTGACGCGGCCGTTGTCGTGCTTCTTCGGATCGCCTTTCAGCGAGCCGCGCTGCGTCTTCATCTTGTGCGCGGTCTGCCACGTGCGGATGATCATTTCGCCGACGCGCCCCATCGCCTGCGAGTCCGAGGACATCATCGAGATCGCGCCGAGGTCGTGCAGGATGTCCTCGGCCGCGATCGTCTCCTTGCGAATCCGCGATTCGGCGAACGCGACGTCTTCCGCGATCGCCGGATCGAGGTGATGACACACCATCAGCATGTCGAGGTGCTCGGCGATCGTGTTGACGGTATAGGGCCGCGTCGGATTGGTCGACGACGGCAGCACGTTCGCCTCGCCGCAGACCTTGATGATGTCCGGGGCGTGGCCGCCGCCGGCGCCTTCCGTATGCAGCGTGTGGATCGTGCGACCCTTGAATGCGCCGATCGAGGTCTCAACGAACCCGGACTCGTTCAGCGTATCGGTATGGATCGAGACCTGCACGTCGAGCTCGTCGCCGACCGCCAGGCAGTTGTCGATTGCGGCCGGCGTCGTTCCCCAGTCTTCGTGCAGCTTGAGGCCGATCACGCCCGCCCTCACCTGCTCGCGCAGCGGGTCCGGCAGCGACGCGTTCCCCTTGCCGAGAAAACCGAGGTTCATCGGAAAGGCTTCCGCAGCCGCCAGCATCGAGAGGATGTGCCAGGGTCCCGGCGTGCACGTTGTCGCATAGGTGCCGGTTGCGGGCCCGGTGCCGCCGCCGATCATCGTCGTGACGCCCGACATCAGCGCTTCCTCGATCTGCTGCGGGCAGATGAAGTGGATATGCGCGTCGATGCCGCCCGCGGTGACGATGTTGCCTTCGCCGGCGATGATCTCGGTGCCGGCGCCGATCGGGATCGTGACCGCGGGCTGGATGTCGGGATTGCCCGCCTTGCCGATCTTCCAGATGCGGCCGTTCTTGATGCCGATGTCGGCCTTGACGATCCCCCAGTGATCGACGATCAGCGCGTTCGTGATCACGGTGTCGGCGACCTGCGCCGCGGCCCGCTGGCTCTGCCCCATGCCGTCGCGGATCACCTTGCCGCCGCCGAACTTTACTTCCTCGCCGTAGGTGGTGAAATCGTTCTCGACCTGGATCCACAGGTCGGTGTCGGCGAGCCGCACCCGGTCGCCGACGGTGGGACCGAACATCTCTGCATAGGCCCGCCGGGAAATCTTCATTTGAGCTTGCCCATCACCTTGCCTGCGAAGCCGTACACCTCGCGGTCTCCGGCGAGCTCGACCAGCTCGACCGTGCGCGATTGCCCCGGCTCGAAGCGCACCGCGGTGCCGGCGGCGATGTTGAGGCGGCAGCCGTACGCTTTCGCTCGATCGAACCGCAGCGCGTCGTTCGTCTCGAAGAAGTGATAGTGCGAGCCGACCTGGATCGGACGGTCGCCGCCATTCGTGACCTCGACCGTGACGGTCGGGCGATCCTTGTTCAGCTCCAGATCGCCAGGGGCCACCTTCATCTCGCCGGGGATCATGGGATCGGGTTATGCACGGTGACGAGCTTGGTGCCGTCGGGGAACGTCGCCTCGACCTGGATCTCGGGAATCATTTCCGGTACCCCTTCCATCACTTCATCACGCTTGAGCAGTGTCGCTCCCCAGCCCATCAGGTCGGAGACGCTGCGGCCGTCGCGCGCGCCCTCCATGATCGCTGCGCTGAGGAACGCCACGGCCTCGGGATAGTTCAGCTTCAGGCCGCGTTCCTTGCGCCGCTCGGCAAGCAGCGCCGCCGTGAAGACGAGGAGTTTGTCCTTCTCCCTTGGGGTCAATTCCATATTCGGGCCGAGGTTCGCAAGAACGATGCCGGCGCAAAGCACCGGCGGCACGCAATTCTGCACCAAAACGGGCGACGGGCTCGCACGGCATGCACTGCGCAGGTGCGGCGCAGAAAAGGGTGCGCTCGATCGCCAATCCTTAGCGCGCCCCGGGGCGCATGGTATGGGAAGATATCGGCGTGGTTCACTGATTCAAGGATACGGACGATGAATACGGAAAAGCGACCCGGGTACGCCGCGCGCGGCGCGAACGTGGAGCGCATCGCGCGCGACAGCGACGGCACGGTCCAGTCACTGATGCGCGCTCTGCGCCTGCTCGAGGTGCTTGCGGAGGACGACGAAGGCTACCGGCTGGTCGATCTCGCGGAGCGCGCTGGCCTTTCGACCTCGACCACCCACCGCCTGCTCACGACGCTGGAACAGAAGCGCTTCACACAGTACGACCGCGAGCAAAACCTCTGGCATATCGGTGTCGAGTGCTTCTCGATCGGCGCGGCATTTGCCCGCCGCAAGAACTTTACGCGCATTGCGCTGCCAATCATGCGCCGCTTGCGCGATGCGACCGGCGAGACGATCAATCTCGGCCTGCTCGACCAGGGCGACGTGGTATTCCTCAGCCAGGTCGAAAGCCGCGAGGTGATGCGTGCCATCACGCGTCCCGGCGGTCGCATGCCTCTGCCGTGCACCGCGATGGGACAGGCAATCCTTTCCGCGATGGATCAGGACGAAGTGGGTCGGATCCTGCACAAGCACGGCTTGCCGCGCCGGACGCAGAATTCGATTTCCCGGCCAACGAAGCTTCGCGACGCGCTCGACGAGGCGCGCAAGGTCGGTTACGCGGTCGATCACGAGGAGAATTCGGTCGGCTTGCGCTGCGTTGCCGCAGTGGTCCACGATGAGAACGAGCAGCCGTATGCGGCGGTCTCGGTCGCCGGGCCGAGCGTGCGCGTGACCTTGGGCCGCGTTCCTGAACTCGGCAGACAAGTGGTCGAGGCCGCGCGCGAGATCTCGCGGGCCACCGGGGGTCGCATCCCGGTTCGCGCCGCAACCTGACGGGGTCGACCTGCTTTCCCGCGCCCGAAGCGGCCTAACCATCCGATCTGACGGCGGTTTTTGATTTCTTCTCGGCCTGCGGGAACGTCGCGCCGCGACGCCGTCGACTCTCTAGACTTCTCCGCCATGCCTCGCCGCGCCGGACGCCATTTCCTGCAGATCCCGGGCCCGACCAATGTGCCGGACCGCGTTCTGCGGGCGATCAACCGCCCGACGATCGACCATCGCGGCCCGGAATTCGGCGAGCTCGGCCGGCGCGTGCTGGACGGCCTGCAAGCGATCTTCAAGACGCGCAACCCGGTCGTCATTTTTCCTGCGTCGGGCACCGGCGCCTGGGAAGCCGCTCTCGTCAACACGCTCTCGCCCGGCGACCGGCTCCTGATGTACGAGACCGGCCATTTCGCGACGCTGTGGCAGAA
>DASYPC010000137.1:0-4570 GCA_036007105.1 Burkholderiales bacterium
GGTGACCCTCGCCATGCAGAACGGGAAGCGGCGCGCGTAGGCGGGCACGTAGGTACTAGGCGCCCAGGTGCTGCCGTCGCAGAAGAGATTCTCGCCGGAAGCGAGGCCCAGAACCGCGACTGAGGCATAGGTCGCGCCGCCGTCGCCGCTCGCGAACGCGATCGGGTAGTCGCGCGCGGCGGGCGCAAACTCGGCGAAGCTGATCGGGATCGCGTTCAGCGTTCGCGCGAACTCGGGAATCTCGCCCGGCGCGAGCAGCCGCACCTTGTGGTCGCGCCGCAGCGGCAGGATCTTCTTGTATCCGAAAGGAGGATTGATTTCCACAGGTCGGATCATAAGGCGTTGTTCGCCGCCCCGCCCAACCTGTAAAATCCGATTTCCCCGGGGTGGTAGCTCAGATGGGAGAGCGCGGCGTTCGCAATGCCGAGGTCGAGGGTTCGATCCCCTTCCACTCCACCAGAACCCTGCTACGAAATGTCGATCGCGTGCTGCTTGAGCACCGCGAGCGGCACCACCGCCAGCGCTTCCTCGTGCGTCGCCTGCAGGATGACGGGCGGCGCGACGCCCGCGTCGAGCGCCTCCTTCCAGCGGCCCGCGCACAGGCACCAGCGATCGCCCGGTTTGAGCCCGGGAAAGCCGACTTCGGGTGCCGGCTTCGCCAGGTCGTTGCCGCGCTGCTTGGAAAATGCGAGGAATTCGCGCGTCATCTTCGCGCATATCACGTGGATGCCGACGTCCTCGTAACCCGTGTTGCAGCAGCCGTCGCGGTAGAAGCCGGTGACCGGATCGAGCCCGCACGGTGCAAGCGTCTCGCCGAGGACGTTGAGCGCCGGCTCGACCCGCCGCTCCTTCATGTCTCGACCTTCATCGGCAGGATCACCATCTGCATGCCTGCGAGGTGCAGGCGCTGCTGCAGCACCAGCGCAGCCTGATTGTGCAGCAGGCGAATGAAGACATTGTCGCGCTCGAAGACGAGCTGCGAGGTGAAGTAGATCGAGTTGGGGAAATCCTCGCGCACACGCGCGGCCAGCTCGACGAAGCCGTCGATCGGGTCGGTGCCGAAGGACAGGTACGACTTCGATGCGAGGCCGTTGGAGCGACAGAAATTCTCGAAGTAGTGCAGCGCGACGTTGGCCTCGACTTTCATCGCCTCCATGTCCTGCGCACCGCCGTAGCTGTGCGCATCCACTGCGCGAGCGTTGATGAAGACGAAGTTGCGGAAGTGGCCGGGAAACATGCGCTGCACCCACAGCAGCGCGTGCATCCCGCCGCCGCGCGAGGAGCCGACGATGAACACGGCGGTCGGCGCTTCGTAGTCGATCTTGGCCGGCTTTGCCACCGAGCCGAAATGCACATCCTCGAACAGGGCGTCGATCTTGCGGAGCTGCGCCCGGGTGAAATCGTAGTGCCTGCGCACCGCTACGCACAGTCCGACGATTCCCGCGATGATCAGGATCGCGGCCCATCCTCCGGCGGTGAATCGCTCGTAGGTCAGCAGCGCGAGGATTCCGGCGCATACGCCAAATCCGGCTGCGGAAAGCGCAAGCCTGCGCAGCCAGTGGGGCTGATCGCGGTTGCCCAACCAATACCTGCACAGGCCAAACAGCGAAATCGCGAATGTCAGGAACACGCTGATCGAGTACAGCACCACGAGCAGCGTGACGCTCCCGTCCGACCAGAGCAGCACGGCGAGCGCGGCGATCCCCATTCCGAGGATGCCGTTCTCCGTGACGAGCCGGGTGGAGAGATAGCGGAACTTGTGCGGCACCCACGAATCGGCCGCCATGTTGGAGAGGACGGCGGGGCCCCCCAGGAATCCGGTGTTGGCGGCGACGAAGAGCAGCCCTGCCTCGAGCGCGAGCACGACGAGGAGCGCGCCCTGGTGGACGAGCGGCGTGTCGAACCCCATGTCCTTGAGTACCGCGCCGAAAGCGACCGCGTTCAGCGTCTGGCCTTGGACCGGCTGCGCGTTCCATAGCAGGTACACGAGCACGATGCCGCCCGCGGTGAAGGCAAGCGATGCGGCCATGTACAGCATGGTGATCTTGCCGGTGTGCACGCGCGGCTCGGCGAGCACATTGACGTTGTTGGAGACGGCCTCCAGCCCTGTATAGGTGCCGCCGCCCTGCGCGTAGGCGAGCAATAGGAACGCCGCGAGCGGCGCCCATCCCATCACCGAGGCGGCCTGCACGGTCGCGTCGAAGGTCTCCGGCACCAGCGCGGCGAATCCGCGCGCGTGCGACAGCACCCCGTAGAGAATCAGTACGACGTGCGTGAAGATGAAGCCGAGAAAGATCGGCAGCAGGACGCGGATCGCCTCTCTCATTCCGCGCAGATTGAGCAGCACCAGCGCTACGACAATGACGAGGCTCGTCACGAGCTTCCAGGTCTGCAAGGCAACCGGCAGCAGCGAGAACAGCGCGTCCACGCCCGCCGCGACCGAGATTGCGACCGTGAGCACGTAATCCACCAGCAGCGCCGCGCCCGAGACGACGCCGGCATACGGTCCGACCAGGCGCGAGGCGACGCGGTAGCCGCCGCCGCCGGTCGGGAACAGCTCGATCACCTGGTTGTAGGCGAGCGCGATGAGGAACACCGTTCCGACCGTGGCGAACGCAAGGTACAGCCCGAGGTGCGTGTGCTCGCCGAGCGCCTTGAAGGCTTCCTCGGGCCCGTAGCACGACGAGGAAATGCCGTCGGCGCCGAGGCCCACCCACGCGAAGAACGCGACCAGCGCCAGGTTGTGCCGGGTGCGGGTCGAGAGCGGATCGAGCGGCGCGCCGATGACGAAGTGGCGCAGGCTCTGGTAGAAATTCATTTCGCGGCGCTGCGCGCAAGGCGCCGCGCGAACACGGTCATTTCCTTTTCTGCCTGGCGGTCGCCCTTGCGGCGCGCGGCCTCGATGCCGTGCGTCCAGGCTTCGAGTGCCTGCGCCGCTTCGTCGGCTTCGGCCAGGGCGCGCCCGAGGAGCTTCCACGCTGCGGAATAATCCGGGTCGCGGCGCACCGCCTCGCGCAGCTGCTCGATCGCGCGCGCCCTGTCGCCGGCCTTGAGGTACTCGCCGCCAAGCGAGTAGCGCAGCAGCGCGCCGTCGCGTGGCGTGCCGATCAGTTTTTCGAGGGAGGAAATCAGCGGCTGCGCCATTTCCGCTAAGATAAGCGGAGCCCATTTTACTCCGCGCACCGCATGAAGACCGTGATCCATACGAACGACGCGCCGGCCGCCCTCGGCACGTATTCGCAGGCGGTGCGCGCCGGCGACGCGATCTACGTGTCCGGGCAGATCGGCCTCGACCCGGCGAGCCAGCAGCTCGTTGAGGGCATCGAGCCGCAGATCCATCGCGTATTCCGCAACCTGGAGGCGATCGCGCGTGCCGCGGGCTCGGGTCTCGAGCGCTGCGTGCGCATGACGGTCTACCTGACCGACCTCGCGCATTTCGCCAAGGTCAACGAGATCATGGCGCAGTACGTGCCGCAGCCCTATCCCTCCCGCGCCGCGGTCGGCGTTGCCAGCCTGCCGCGCGGCGCGCTGGTCGAGATCGACGCCATCCTGTACGCCGGTTGAAGCGCGAGCTGTCCGCCGCGATTGCGAAGAAGCTCGCGAAGCTCGGCATCCGCTCGCGCGCCGAGCTGGTGTTTCACCTGCCGCTGCGTTATGAGGACGAAACCGTGCTCACGCCGCTGGATGCTGCGTCCGGCGGGCAACCGGCGCTCGTCCAGGCGCGCGTTCTGCGCGCGGAGGTCGTGTTTCGGCCCAAGCGCCAGCTCATCGTGCACGCCGAAGGGCTGGTGCTGCGGTTCTTCAATTTCTACGGGAGCCAGCTGAAGCAGCTCCAGCGTGCGGCCGAGGAGGGACTCAGCGTGCGCGCATTCGGCGAAGTGCGCTCGGGTTGGTTCGGCGCGGAGATGGCGCATCCGCGCTACCGGCTGGTGCGCGGGGACGAGCCGCTTGCGGAAACCCTGACGCCCATCTACCCGACGACCGCGGGGCTCGGACAGGCGACCCTGCGCAAGCTCGTTCTCGATGCGCTCTCCGACAAGCCGCTCGAGGACACGCTGCCCGCCGAACTGCGCGAACGCTACGGCGTGGTGGATATTGCCGAGAGCATCCGGCTGCTCCATCAGCCGCCGCCAGGTGTCGACGTCGCTGCGCTCGCGCAGCGCAGCCACCCGGCGTGGCAGAGCGTGAAGTTCGACGAGCTGCTCGCACAGCAGCTCTCGATGCGCCTCGCCTACCGCGCACGCAGAATGCGCCGCGCGCAGCCGCTGCGCGTCGACGGCCCGCTGCTCGCCCGTTTCAGAGAAGAGCTGCCGTTCCGGCTGACGCGCGCGCAGGCGCGCGCGGCAGACGACATCCTGCGCGATCTCACCAAGCCGCACCCCATGCAGCGGCTGCTGCAGGGCGACGTGGGAAGCGGGAAGACGATCGTCGCGGCGCTCGGCTGCGCGGCCGCGGCCGACAGCGGAGCGCAGGCTGCGGTCATGGCGCCGACCGAGATCCTCGCCGAGCAGCATTGGCGCAAGTTCCGCGAATGGCTCTCGCCGCTCGGGGTGAGGATTGTCTGGCTGCA
>DASYPC010000138.1:0-5024 GCA_036007105.1 Burkholderiales bacterium
CTCCAGGTAATGGCCGATGCGCCGCGGCAGGACCGCCGGCCGATTAGCCTGGCCGGTCAAATCTCGAATCATCTCGAACAGCAGCGCCTTCTGCGGAAGCGTCGGCCGGTGCTGGCGGTAGAGCCGCCTCACGATCTTCTCGAGGATCTGCCTCGCCTTCACCAGCGCGAATGACGCGTCCTGCTGGCTGATACCGATCGCCTTGCGGAGCTCCGCGCACTCTTCGGCGCTCAGGCTGCGCTGCGAGAGCGTCTGTTCCAACGCCGTCAGGCGCGATTCGATCCGCTGCAGATAGCCTTCCGCAGAATCCGGCAGCGTCGCCGCGTTCGATGCGGCGCCGCTGCGCCAGCTCGCGGGCGGCTGCCAGCCGATCGTCGCGGATGCCGTCGCCGTCGGCACGGCCGCCGACACTGCTTCGAGCGGCGCGGCTTCCGCGAAGAGCACCGGATGCATCGCCGCGCGAAGAACCTCGCGTGTCGCTTGCGGGACCGGCTCCAGCGTGCACACGGGCAGGCCCAGCGCGCCGGGGCCCTCGTGCCAGGTGCGGGCGACGATCGTGCGTGCGCTGTCGGCGAGCGCATCGTCCACCCAGAGACATTCATCGAGGAGATACGCAGCGGTTCCGAAGCGTCTCGCGATCGCGCGCTCGTAGTCGCGCAGCGCCGCCGGAATGCCCGGGAGATCGTCGAGGGCGATGCAGTTGCGCTGCACGACGCGTCGCGCCTCGGCGTCCGGTGCGTAGCCGCGAAACGCGCCTTGCCAGCAGATCGAGGACTTCGCGGCCAGCGCGGCCGCGCCCATCGTACCAAGGGCGCTCAGGAGCTGAAAATCGTGCGCGAACACGCAACCGTCCCTGCGCATGGGCGCCGCGGCGACGGCAAGGCAGACGTGCGGCAGCGCGTCCTGCACGGCGTCGTATTCGCCCCGATCCGCACAGAGGTGCACCATCCCCTGCGCGCCGTCGTCCAGGCGCAGGAAATGGCGGGCGAGCGTCTCCAGCGCGATCTCATCGTCGCGAAACGAATTGAGGAAGATCTGCCGTTCGAAGCGGTCCGCCGCGACGACCAGCCGCACCGTGAAATCGAGCTCGCGCGTCATCGTCACCAGGTTGGCGGCGTCGCGCAGGCGAGCGTTCCACTCGCGGCCGCCGGCCGCCGCATCGTCCACCCATTTGGGGAAACGAAGCAGCAACTGGCGAACGCTGGTCGAGCCGTCGCCGAACTCGGCGCAATACATCGCGCGTCAGGCCTTGCGTCCGAATCCCGGGAGCGACAGCCGCGGCCCCCTGCGCCGCTCCTCGGGTTCGCCGCCGGTGAGGCCCGCGCGCTGCTCACGCACGATCGTGAAATCGATCTCCTGATCCAGCCGGTGTTCGGCGAGCTTGCGGCGCAACACGCGGGTGACCACCGCGTGGACGCGCTCGAGCACGCAGTTGGCGTCCGACACGTCGTATTCGCTGACCACGGTGCGATGGGCCGGGGCGATGGTGTGGACCTCGCACAGCGCGCCGGTCTCGGCGCTGGTGCCTCTCCCGACCGGCTTTTCGGTCCAGGTGCCGCGATTGATGTGCGCATCCCATGCGACGTAGAGATCGTTGCCGTAGGCGTTGAAGTGCAGGAAGGCGAGCGCGCTCCTGAAGCTCACGACCGTTTGCTGCCGTTCCTCCTTGCCGTCGGCGCCCCAGTACCAGATGCGCTCGTCGGCGATCGACCAGCTCGCATCCGCGTTCGACTTGAGCTCGGCAACCACGACATCGTGCACCGTATCGCGCTCGGGCCCGAGCCCGATGAGCAGCGCCTGCCACGAATCCATGCGCAGCAGAATGCGCGGCTCGGCCTCGGGCCGGCCGCTGCTCCAGATCAGCTTGTGACGATAGGCATTGAGAATCCAGACCAGCACCGCCAAGCCCACGAAGACGGTGACGCTGTACACGGCATAGAGCAGAAACAGCGACAGCAGAAACATGATGGTCAGGGCTACGATGCCGAGCACATCACGCCGCGTGGCAACTTCGGCCGTCGTCGTCTCCGAAGGATTCGCGGATGGATTGGCTGCCACGCGCGCGCCGCTCAGGAACTGCCAGGCGCGCACGACGCTGATGTCGAGCAGGTAGAGCGCGCCGCCGACGATGATCGCTCCGAGGATCATATGCAACAGGAATACGTTGCCCATGTTCGACAGGATCTCGCTCCGCGGCGACGGCGCGGTGAGCCAGCCTACCGCCGCGAACAGCAGGAGCAGCGTCGGCAGCCGGCCGACGACATCCGGCTTCAATGCGACGGGGCGATTGCGTGGCCGCCAGAACTGCAGCGGCGCGAGGAGAGCGAGACGCATGCGCGCGCCGACTCCCGGCTGGTAGCCGACGATCGTCGTCTCCGGCTTGCTTCGCGCCTCGAGCCGGACACGGCAGTATTTGAAACCGAACTCGGTTTGCGTGGACTTGCCCAGAAGATAGCGCAGCAGCGCCGCCGCGTTCTCGCGCGAGAACTGGACCACCCCGAGATAGGCGCGGGTGCGCGACGATTCCTTGAGCACGACTTCCAGCTCGGTCGGCCAGCGGCAGAAATCGCGCGGCACGAGCTCGATCTCGACGCGCGAGCGTTTGGTCATTCCGGGCGCGCCCACCGGCAGCCAGGCCTCCACGGCCACCCAGACGTTGGGACTGAAGGGGGGCGATTTGACCAGCAGGAGCTCGACGCCCTGCTCGCGCGCCCACGCCTCGAACCAGGAATAGATCTCGTCACGATGCGCTTCGGCAAGCGAAATGCCGTTGGTCGCGTTGCGCGGCACGAGCGGCCGCAGGTCACTGGTCATGATCGTTCCCCCCAATAACACCGATTTACGCGAGCGGGCTCGCGCTGCTTATTTGCGCTCCAGCGAACGCAGGATGATTTCTTCCTCGGCGCGCTCGATGAGCTCGGATTCTTCCTGCCCATACTCCGGACGCCGGGTCTTGATCAAGGTGACGATAGCAGCAAAGATTGCGACCACGGCCGCGAAGACGACGGGGGCTGTTTTCTCGAGCCCCGCGGGATCGAGCCGCATCCACTGCGCGACGCTATCCCAGGCGATCGGGATGTGCGTTATGAAGGCCTCCGCGCTGACGTAGGCGATCCCGGCGGCGCCGAGCACGCCTAGCCATCGGATCCGGCGCGCGTTCTCCTCGCGGAGGCGCTCGTCGAGGACCGCGGTGATTTCCGCCGTGTTCTCTCCGAGCTCGGTCAGCATGCGGCCGCAGCCCCATGCCTCGCGCAGCGCCTGGTAGACGGCATTGTGCGCGGTCGAGTAGCTGACGTGCGAAAAACAGTAGCAGAGGCGAAAGCGCAGGATGTCGTCGCGCAGGCGCGCGAGCGCGCTGAACGCGGCTTCGCGATCGACCGCGGGAGCGGCGGAAGATTTCTTCGACGCGCGTTGCGGACGCGCGCACTGCGCGGCCCAAGCGAGAAACCAATCGCTTCCGCTGCCGAACCAGAACTTGGTGTCGTTGGAAAAGTGCAGCAGCGCCATGAACTCGTGGTACGCGAGCACGGTGATCGGCAGATAGGTACGCTCGAAGGTCGCCGTCTTGAAGTTGATCACGAAGTCCGGCGCTGTCAGGCCCGGCGGCGGCGCGAGATCGACGATCGTCGCGGAGCCTTCCATGCTGACCAAGTGCATCACGTTCTCGAAATCGGCGATGGTGCATGCACCTCCGATCGAGCCAGCGATGCGATAATCGTCGGAATAGTGGCGCGCGAGCTGCAAAGCGAAGTGACGGCGCGAATCGGGATCGGGCGCGTGTTTGAATTGCGCGTAGGTCGCGGTGAAGAGCCGCCGTCCCGTGCCGCCGATATCTTCGCCGGCATGAAGCGAGCTCACGATGTCGCTGAAGGTGAACGGTGCGTCGCCCGGCGATGGCGCGGCCGGTGCGGCAGCATCGCCGACGCCGTGGCGCCACTCCAGCTTGTTGAAGCGCGCGAGGCTCGTCACCGCTTCGACCAGGCAATACGGAGGCAGTGGCGAACCATCGAGCGTGCGCAGCGAGAGTTGCGCGACGACGGTGCCGAAGCCGGTGCGATAGACCACCAATTGCATGTGCTCGATGTGCAGCTCGAGCGCGTCGCAGACGACGTTGCCCGGCCGGGCGGCGATGCGGGAACAGGCCGTGGCGCTGAACACGAGGACGAGCTTGCGCCGCGCCTGCTTGCCGTTCATTCCAGGCTCGGTATCGCCGTAGGCCGCGAGCGATCTTCCCTGCAGCAGGCGGCGCGGCAGGTCAGCCAGCCGGAAGCAGAGCGCATTCGTCCCTGTCGACGTTGCGGCGTCGCCCAGCATGCGCCGGACGTGCGGATAGAGATCGGGCCCGACGTTCATCGGCGCCGGCTCCCAGATCCTCGTTCGGCGGCCCTCGGCGGCGAGCGTCTCGCGCTCGCTTGCGGGGAGCCAAAGCAGAGGATCACGCGGCGGCGTCGCGTCGGCAGGATCGCTGCGGGCGAAAGACGCAGCGGCACTTAGTCGGTCCTGCAGCGTCAGCTCTGCTTCGGCCAGCGTCTTGCGCGGCGCGATGCGAATCGGCACGAAGACGAAACAGGCGTGATCGGACAGCGGCGGCAGATCTTCGCGCGCGGCCGACGTACTCGTTTCCGCGCGCGCTTTCTGTTCGAACGTCATCCCGCCTCCCCGGGGCCGATCCTAGCACGGTGCAGGCGCCAGGTTGCGGCGATCCCTGCCCCCGCCGGGTTGGATTCTATCTATTCAGCGAGCCCCTGCAAAAGCCCGCGTGTGCTGAGCCTGGCGGAGCGAAAAGCCTTCATCGGATTGACGTCGGCCAAACGGAAAGGCCGCTTGCTTGCGCACTGCGCCACAACTCGCGGTCGTAGGTGGCCACGGAGACGGTTCCGTCAAGCATCTCGCGCCACACCAGAGCGGTAGCGAGATGTACTGCGTCGTATCCGGGCAATCCGTGCTCCCAGGCGAGCGACGCCGCACGGGCCACGAGCGGCTCGCTCAACTGGAGCCGGATCATGTGCTCCCAATCAGCGTTG
>DASYPC010000139.1:0-3076 GCA_036007105.1 Burkholderiales bacterium
CCTCCGGCTTCATGGATCGCTTTCAGCTCTTCGACGTAGATCTCGACCACGTCGGCGAAGAATTCGTCGAGATCGGGGTACGCCTGCGGATCCACGCAGGCGTCACCTCTCGGGTAGTGAAGATACGAAGGCGCCGGAAGCGTCGCCTTTGCCGTTCCGCTGCGCGCATGCCTCAGCGCGAATGCGACCTCATCCGCGACGATCGGGCCGGTGCGCCGCACCTTCTGCAGCGCGATCGGCGCCGAGCCGATCCGCGCTTCATTGCCCGCATTGTCGCGCTGCAGGTCGACGTCGCCGACCGAATCGGCGCGGCCGAACCCGGCCACTTTCGATACGAAGCCGAGGCGCCACGACTCGCGCCTGAATTCGCCGTCGGTGATCGAGCGCAGGCCGAGGCTCTCCTGCCAGCGGATCACGGCGGCGATGTGCTCGTCTTCGAGCTCCTTCAGGCGCTGCGGGGAAGAACCCAGACTCCACGCATCGAGCAGCGCCTTTGGGCGCAGCAGGCTGCCGATCTGCTCGGCGCGGAATGGAGGATTCAACAGTCCCGGTCCGAAACAGTGATTACCGGATGACGTAGTCCGCCCTGACAAGGAGCGATTGGGGAATCGTGACCCCGAGTGTTTTTGCCGTCTTCAGATTCACGACGAACTCGAACGCGGTCGGCTGTTCCACCGGCAGACTCGCCGGCTTGGCGCCCGCCAGGACCTTGTCCACGTATCCGGCGGTTCTGCGATAGCTCAACGCGTAATTCTCGCCGTAGCTCATGAGCCCGCCATCGGCGACGAACTCGCGCGGGCCGAACATCGTCGGGATCCGATGCGTTGTCGCCAGTTCGACGAGCCGGGCGCGCGTATTCATCGTCATGTTGTCGTCGGGCAGCACGAGCAGTGCGCCGAGACGCTCGCGCGCCATGGTCTCGAAAAGCGCCGGATAATCCTTCGATCCCGCGACGTCGACGCGTACCAGCGTCATGTCGAGCCCTTTGCCCGCGCGCTGCAGCTCAAGCCACAGCCTTGGATGCACCGGGTTCCTCGTGTTGTGCAGGACAGCCACCCGCGCCGCCTTCGGCAGCACCGCGGAGAACAGCTCCAGCATCTTCGGCAGCGTCTCGTCGGCCTGGCTCGAGCGGCCGGTGATGTTGCCGCCAGGCCGGGCCAGGCTCGCGATCAGCCCCTGCCCCACCGGATCCGACACATTCGCCATCACGATCGGCGTACCCGAGGTCGCGGTCGCCTGCTTCACCGCGTTGGTCGAAGGCGAACAGGTCGCGACGATTGCGTCGAGCCCGAGCGCCGCCAGCTCACTGGCACCTTCGCGCAGTCGATCGGCGCTTCCCTCGGCGAAGCGGCGTTCGACGATCAGGTTCTTGCCCTCGACGTAGCCGCGCTCGCGCATCCCCTCGAGAAACGCCTGCTCGAGATGGCCGCGCGGCCCGGAAGCGCCATAGACGACGAAGCCGACGCGCTTCGTCTTATCCGGTGCCTGCGCGGCAGCAGGCGGAGCAACGACTGACGCGGCTAGCGCGGACACCACAAGAACCTGGATCGCATATCGCATGGAATCTCCGGCTATTGCCTGGGCGCGCAGTCTACTCCCCCTCGAATGCGGTCATGGCAAGAAGCACTATTTGCGGGCTAGCGGCTATGGCCGAACACGCCCTCGTTGACGATCACGACTGGCACAGACTTTCGCATCTACCTCCGTCACAATCGCCATGCCATTCCCTGTGTGACGCCGGGTTGAGCGCAATCGGTGGCTCGGGCGCATCGAGCAGCGTCTTCGGACGCAACAGACTCCCCATCTGCTCAGCGGGAACCGCAGACTCAAGAAGTGGGCGTGAAAATCGTCACGGCATGATGCCTCGCAGCCTGTCGATGTCCATCGTCGAGAGATGCGAGCGGCAGTCTGAGGGTTCGCGCCAGATCGAAGTACAAGGCGTCATAGCCTTGAAGATGGTAGCGCTTTGCGAGTTCGACTACACGGCGCGGCGCAAACGGTTCTACATGCGACCGAATGTCGAAACTATCCAGATCGACCAGCGCCTGCTCAAGCCTAGTACGTGTCAAGGCCTTGCGCCGGTACTCGCGCAGCAACACGTGTCCCATCTCGATTCCCCACTGGACCGGTACATGCAGGATCGCTCCATCAGCACCAGCGGCACTCACTGCCGCGGCGTACGCCGCTCGCTCGGGAGATTCTTTGAGGAACCATGCCACCGACACGCTGGCGTCGAGCACCAGCTCGATCGACATCAGCGCGCGAAACGTTCGCCGCGAGCCTCCGCAAGCGCCTGCATCGCCGTACGAGAGCTGCGGCTTTTCTGGAGTCGGCGGATGTTGGCAGCAATGCGCTTGCCGGCAGCTCGGCGCCTTGCTGGATCAATTCTGCGGGCGACGATGATCGGTTCTGTAATCTTCATGTCTGCAATGAATCGGCCATAAGACAAATCGCAAGTGATTCTACTCCCGCTGCGCTTCAAGCCGTCCCGCCGGCGATCCGCGTCGCGTGGCGAACGCGCGCGAATTCCTCTTCCTGCGCTTCGTCCACCTTGACTTCGTGGCTTGCCGGCCGCGCGCGCAGCTTCGTGTCGATCAGCTCGGCGCGGTCGCGCTGCGCGAGGCGGAACGCCTGGTCGCGGCCCGAAAGGTATTGCAGCGGCCAGTGCTGCGGCATGTGCTGGTACCACGCCGACGCCTGCAGCGTGAAATACGGGTTCGTAAGATGCGGGCGGGCGAGCGCGACGAGGTCCGCCTTGCCCGCGGCCACGAGCGTATTCACCTGGTCGGGCGTCGTGATCGCGCCGACCGTCATCGTCGCGATGCCGACTTCGTTGCGCACCCAGTCGGCGAACGACGCCTGGAACATGCGCCCGTAGACCGGCCGCTGCTGCGGCACCGTCTGCCCGGTCGAGCAGTCGATCAGGTCGCAGCCTGCGTCCTTCAGCATCCGCGCGAGCGCAACCAGATCCTCGCCGAGCAGGCCGCCCGGCGCCCAGTCGGTCGCCGAGATCCGCACCGACATCGGCTTGTCGTCCGGCCACGCGGCGCGGCAGGCGCGGAACACTTCGAGCGGG
>DASYPC010000140.1:0-3242 GCA_036007105.1 Burkholderiales bacterium
GTCGCTGAGCCCGTTCAGGATCACCGAGCCGGTATCGGCTGGCGGAGCGGGGCGACTGGCGTTCGAGTCCAAGGTCGAAGGCAATCAAATCGCGCCGACAACACTTGGCACCGTGCGGTCGCCCGGAAGCCGCGCGCGCTGGCGACATTGCGACAAGGGATGCATTACCTGAGTCTCTTCCATGCGTTTTATCTCGTACGCTTGCGCTACGTGACGCCGCAAGCGGAGGGGAAAGCGGACCCGGGAAATTCCACCGTACCTCATTGCGTCCCGGCTGGCAATCCGACAGCGAATCGCGCTCTTGTCAGCTTGCTGTCGCATTCGCCAGCCCTTCGACATGGCGCGTGAGCGCCGCAACCGCGTTCTTTTCAGCGGTGGTCGCGCGCGCTGCGTATTTCGGCAGCACGAAGCGAAGCTGCTCCAATACCGGTCTCCACATCGAAGATGCATTGATGCGCACGTGCAGATCGTCGTACTCGCGAATGATCGAGTCGAGCTCGGTTGCGAGCTTGCGCGCAGCCACGGCCTGATAGACGCGAAGCTCTGCGAGCCCGACGACACTCCAGAAGTCGGGGTCGTCGCGCGCGTTGGCAGCCAGATTGGCTCGAACTTCTTCGAGTGCAACTCGATCGAAGCCGCGCCATCTCGGCTTGCCCGCATCCACGATGAGCTCGGCGGCCATTCGATTGAGCGCCGGGTAAAAAAGCTTGTCGTTGCGATGGGCGCGGGCCATCTGTTCGGCCTTCGTGTAACGGTCCCTCATATTCTCGAGCGCTTTTGCTTCGTCGCGAGGACGTCGTGCCGCCGCTTCTAGCATCGCCAGGCGCTTCCATGCGGAGCCGCACAGGCTTTCGCGCTCGGACGTGGGCGAAAGCTCCGCGGCGCGTTCGAGGAGCGCGCGCGCCGCCTCGATTTCTTCGCGCGCGCGCCGGAGCCCGGCATCGCGTTTCTTGCCTTCCTTCATCGCCTCCTCCGCCATGTCCCATCCGTTCTTGACGCGCAGGTTCCCGAGCTGCTCGACCGCCTTGAGCGATGCGGTACCGTCGTTTGCGTCGAGCGCCCGTTCGTACCACTTGATCGCAGCCGTGCGGTCGCCCGCCTCCGCCCACGCCCGTCCGAATCCTTCCGCAACCTCGCCGATGTGGCCCCAAAGCGATTCGAAGCGCGCTTCGAGGTGACGGATCTTCTCCCGTTGGTCGCCCTCCGGCGCCTTCTGGTATTGGCTCTTCACGGCGAGCGATTCGAGCGCGAGGACTAACGTCTTCGACGCGGCCACGCCCGCGAACTCGTCGGCGAGTGGCGGCGGGCGTTGCGCGTCGCCGACGTCGGCGATGAAGCGCCAGTCCGGGTCGCCGTAGCACTGATAGGCCGCCCAGGTATTGCCGCCCGTTGCCCATGCCGCTTCGCGCGCGTCCGCGACTGCGTCGATAAAGCGTTGACCGCGCAGCAGCGACTCGTAGAACGACGTGGCGAATGCGCCAGCGGCAGCGTCATCGATCGCCCACCCGGCGGCGATGACGCAACGAACGCCGATCTTGATCAGCTCCTCGGCCACGCCGGCGGCGAAACGTGCGGGATCGGACCGCGCCGAATACACCGGACGATCCGCCCTCAACAGCTCCGCCGCATCGCGCGCGGCGAGGTGACAGCAGTTGACGAACACGAGCTCCGGAACCACGCGCATGTTGTGAATCTCGCGAGGGCCGAGAAAGGTTCCGTCGGAGAGCACGACGCCACGCGGATCTCCATCGCGCTGCGGTGGGTTGTCTGCCCCTTCTGGCACGGGATCCGTCTTCTCGGGAAGCGCCCCATGCCCCGCGATGTGCACGATGCGCCAGTCACGGCCGAGCAGGGCACTGACGATGGTTTTCGCGTTGGGGCCGAACCCCGCCGGGTCGTCGGGGCTGATCAACGACATGACGCGTTGCGCGCCGAGCGCTTTGGAAGCACTCAGGCACTCCGCGACCTTGATCGCCTCGTCGCGCGCCCCGGGTAGGCGCGGATAAAGCGCAGGGTCGCATGCGGGCTCGCCGATGATGAGCGCGCTCGCCTCGGCGCGCGCATCGGAGACTTGCGAGCGAAAATCGGCGGTGCGCAGCTTGCGTAGCAGCTTCGCGCGGATGGCCCACGGCCTCGAATCGCCGCCGCCGGGCGTGTCGCTGTCGAGCAGCTCCCATGGGATGCCGGCGGTGCCCCCGTCGACCTCA
Organism: Burkholderiales bacterium; assembly: GCA_036007105.1. GTDB lineage: Bacteria > Pseudomonadota > Gammaproteobacteria > Burkholderiales > SG8-39 > 2-02-FULL-66-14. The sequence continues at coordinate 2,208 of DASYPC010000140.1, forward strand.
AGCTGCATGTCGGTGGTGCCGCCGAGAAACGGTTCCATCTCCAGCGGCACCAGCAATTTGCACAGTGTGCGTCCGATTTGTGCGTCGGTGTTCTGGTCGCTCGACGCTTCTGCCACGAGCTGTCGCAGCAGCTTGCTTTGCGTCTGCTGTGCGCGGACTTCGCTGCGAGCTCGCTTGGTATCGAGCGTGTATTGGATCAGCGATTCGCCGTTCTTGTCCTGCTCGGTCAGCGCGGAGATGAAATCGTAGTCTGCGCCTCGATAGCCTGAGTCCAGCAACCGAGGCAACGCCCCTGGCCCGGGCCTCACCGCTTGCGCGAGCTCGTATTCGCCCGGTGCTGCAGCGACCTGCACCTGCAACGCGCGCCAGACGTCGCCGGCGCGATCGAGATACAACTCGACGAGCTGCAGATGGCTGACGAGCGGCAGGGCGCCTTCGGCCAGACGCTCGTTGGCTTCGTGCACACCTTGCGCGATGAGCCTCGCCGCTTGTCCCGCCGTGATGCCCACGCCGCCGCTGCCGATCAGCGTGGACGCCAATTCGAAGACCGCTGGAGCGCCACCCGGCATTTCGGTGAGGCGCTGCGCCCAGGCGATCACGGCCTGCCTGACCGTTAACACGAGATCGGCGGCGCGCAGTTTGCCTTCTGCGCCGAGTCCCACGACGATGGCCGCTTCGGGGCGCGGCAACTGCAGAGGATTGTCGCGAGGCGCGCAGGTATTGACGAAAACCTGATGCACTCCGGGGCTCTCGGGATACAGACCCGCGGCGAGCGACGCGTTCATCGCGCCGCCGAGCAAGTGGTCGACCACGCGCTCGGTGCCGGTCAAACGCAGCGACGTGTAGTGCCCGAGCAGCAGGGGCTGACGCACGAACATGAGATCGCCGTTGACGACGCTGATCCTGAGCGCCGCGCGCGTCGCAGTAGAGCTCACGACCGGTCGCTTGTCTTGGGGCGTGAACACGTCACGTGCGGACCCCGGCGGCTCATTTACCGCCCGCGCGCGTGAAGGCCGGCTGTGGACATGCGTTGCT
>DASYPC010000141.1:0-23092 GCA_036007105.1 Burkholderiales bacterium
CGCGACGATTCTCTCGGCGGCGATGATGCTGCGGTATTCCCTCGGCCACCCGGAAGCCGCGGAACGGATCGAGCACGCGGTGCAGCACGTATTGCAAGGCGGCTACCGCACCGCCGACCTATATACTGCCGGCATGAAGGTCGTAGGCACGCAAGAGATGGGGCGCGCGGTGGCGGAGAGCCTGTGAAGCTGCGCGTCGGCATCGTCGGCTGGCGCGGCATGGTCGGATCGGTGCTCGTGCAGAGAATGCGCGAGGAGCGCGACTTCGACCATATCGAGCCGGTGTTTTTCTCGACGTCCCAGGCCGGCGCGAAAGCGCCGCCGATCGGCCGCGACACCGAGCCGGTGGCGAACGCGACCGACGTCGCAGCGCTCACGCGGCTCCCGGTGATCGTGTCCTGCCAGGGCGGCGACTACACCAAAGAGATCTACCCGCAGCTGCGCCAGAATGGCTGGAAGGGTTACTGGATCGACGCCGCAAGCGCGCTGCGCATGAAGGACGACGCGGTGATCATCCTCGACCCCGTCAACCGGCCGCTCATCCAGGACTCGCTGGCAAGGGGCGGGAAGAACTTCATCGGCGGAAATTGCACGCTGACCCTCATGCTGATGGGGATGGCAGGGCTGTTCCAGAAGGATCTCGTCGAATGGGTCACGTGCATGACCTACCAGGCGGCGTCGGGAGCAGGCGCCGCGAGCATGCGCGAGCTGGCCCAGCAGATGCTGCACTTGGGCGGAGCAGCGCAACCGGCGCTGCAGGACCCGGCTGCGAGCGCTCTGGAGATCGACCAGCGGGTCACGCACGCGCTGCGCAATGGCGGGCTGCCGAAGCAGGAAATCGGCTATCCGCTCGCAGCGAGCCTCCTGCCCTGGATCGACACCGATCTCGGCAACGGGCAGAGCCGCGAGGAGTGGAAGGGGCAGGCGGAAACCAACAAGATTCTCGGCCGCAGCGAGCGGCCGATCCCGGTGGACGGAATCTGCGTGCGAGTAGGCGCGATGCGTTGCCATAGCCAGGCGCTTACGGTGAAGCTCAAGCGCGACGTGCCGCTGGACGAAGTGCACGGCATTCTCGCCGAGGCGAACGACTGGGTAAAGGTGATCCCGAACCGCCGGGAGGACACGCTTGCGCAACTCACGCCGGCTGCGGTGACGGGAACGCTCTACGTTCCGGTCGGACGGCTGCGCAAGATGAGCATGGGCGCCCAGTTCCTCGCGGCGTTTACCGTAGGGGATCAACTGCTCTGGGGCGCTGCCGAGCCGCTGCGCCGCATGTTGAGGATTTTGCTCGACGCACGCACGGTGCGCACCGCATGAGCGGCAGAATTTCGAGAAAGCCCCTCAACTTGCATGGCTAATGTCATGATGTTATGGTTATCGGTCGGGGGGAAGTGCTCACAAAGGTGCGAGTGCGCATAGGGATTACGGTGATTCGGTTCCTTGTCGCGGCATGCCTCGTCCTGCCGGCCGTGACTTATGCGGCCGGGCTGGGCCGGTTGACGCTTCAATCCGCGCTCGGCGAGCCGCTGCGCGCGGAAGTTGAAATCACCTCGCTGCAGCCGAGCGAGGCAGAGTCGCTCACGGCGAGGCTCGGCTCTCCGGAAGCGTTCCGCGCGGCCGGGATCGAGTACAGCCCGACGCTCGTTTCGCTGCGCGTCGCACTCGACCGTCGCGACGGCAGGCCTTTTCTGCGCCTGAGTTCCGTGCGTCCGATCGATGATCCGTTCCTCGACGTCATCATCGAGTTGCAGTGGTCGACCGGCAGGCTGGTTCGGGAGTACACGTTCCTTCTCGACCCGCCGCAGTATCGGGAAAAACCCGCGGCTGCGGCGCCGGCTCCGAGCACCGCGGAAGTTGCGAGACCGATCCCGACGCCTGCGCCTGCAGCACCCGACGCACGTCCCCTTTCGCCCCGGCCAAGCGGCGGAGCCGACCGCACCTATGAGGTGAGGAGAGGCGACACGCTCGGCAAGATCGCGCGTGAAAACAAGCCCGAAGGCGTGACGATGCAACAGATGCTGGTCGCGCTCTATCGAGCCAATCAGGGCGCTTTCATCCGCGGCAACATGAATCTCGTCAGGGCGGGGCGCATCCTGCAGATCCCGGATCGCGAGGCCGCTGCGGGCGTCGCGAGCACGGAAGCCAATCGCGTCGTGAGCACGCATAACTCCGACTTCTCGGATTATCGCGCCAAGCTCGGCGCCGCGGTTGCGGCGAAGCCAGCCGCCGCGACGCCCGGCCGGGAAGCAACCGGACGCATCGCTGCGAAGCCGGAAGCGCCGGCACCCAGCGCGCAGAAGGACCAGCTCAAATTGTCCAAGGCCGAGACGGCCAAGCCTTCCGCGCCCGCAGCGCGTGCCGCGCGTGAAGATGACAAAGTGGCCTCCGACCGGGCGCTCAAGGAAGCGCAGTCGCGCGTCACCGATCTCGAGAAGAACGTCGGCGACCTGCAGAAGCTGCTCGAGATGAAGAACAAGCAACTCGCGCAATTGGAGCAGCAGGCGAAGCCTGCTGCCGCGGTCGCGCCGGTTGCGCCGAAGCCGGCAGCCGAAGCACCCAAGCCCGCTGCTGAGGCGCCGAAACCTGTGGCGGAAGCGTTGAAACCCGCAGCGGAAGCGCCAAAACCTGCACCGGAAGCGCCGAAACCTGCAGCGGAGGCGCCGAAGCCTGTCGCCGAAGCGCCGAAGCCTGCAGCTGAAGCGCCAAAGCCCGCAGCTGCGGAAGCAGCGAAGACCGCGCCCGTCGCTACCAAGATAGAGACGGCAAAAACGACCACCACGGCAAAACCAAAGCCCGTCGTCGAAGCGAGCCTGGTCGATGAGTTCCTCGAAAATCCGTGGGCGCTCGGCGGCCTGGCCGCTGTAATCCTGTTGCTGATCGCGTACGGCGCGTACGCCTGGCGCAAGAAGAAGGCCTCGCAATCGAGGTTCCAGGACAGCGTTCTCGGTGCGACTGCGCCCACGCTTGCGGCAGCTCCGCGACCGAGCGCGCACACGGCCGAGACCGCGGCAGCGGTCTCGGCGGCCGTCGCAGCGACGCACGCGACGGCCGCCGCTGCGGACAGCGATGACGTTGATCCGATCGCTGAGGCCGATGTGTACCTCGCATACGGGCGCGATGCGCAAGCCGAAGAGATTCTCAATGAAGCGCTGAGCAAACACCCGGAGCGCGTCCCGGTGCACGCCAAGCTTCTGGAGATTTTCGCCCACCGCCACGATGCCAAGGGCTTCGAGAAGACTGCGAAGAAGATCCGCGATCTGACTCAGGGCAGCGGTCCGGAATGGGAGAAGGCGCGTGCGCTCGGTCAATCGGTCGATCCCGAGAACCCGCTCTATGGCGGCGCGGGGAAGGTAGTGGCGGGTGCGGCAGCGGCCGCCGCGGTTGCGCCGGCTCCTGCAGTCGACTTCGACCTGGGCGGAGGACCCGCGGGCGAAGCGCAGCCCCATGCTGCGCCGACACTCGACTTCGACATTGGTGCCGCCACCACACCGGGCGGGCAGACGCAACCGTTCAGGCCTGGCGACACGGTGATCATCCAGCCGGAGGCGGTTCCGCCCGCCGCCCCTGCCCAGGCGAAGACCGAGACTCTGGATTTCGATATCAGCTCATTCGAGTCACCTGCCCCAGCCAAACCGGAACCGGCGCCCGCCGCTGCTCCGAAGGACACCGGCTCTCTGGATTTCGACCTCGATCTTGATCTGGGGGCGCAGAAGCCGGCTGCACCCGCGGCGGCGCCACCCGTGGACATCACGACGATCAATCTCGACCTCGGGAAACCTGATTCCGCGGCCGCGGCAGACGCTGCCGATCCGCGCTGGCAGGAAGTCGCCACCAAGCTCGACCTGGCGAAAGCCTATCAGGGCATGGGTGACAAGGACGGAGCGCGCGAGCTGCTCAACGAAGTCGTCGCCCAGGGCGATACGGCGCAGCAAAACGAGGCGAAGCAGATGCTCGCCGCCCTCGGGTAGCCGCGGACCCGCTGCAACGCTGAAAGCCGCGGCGCGCGAGCGTCCGCGGCTTTGCTTTCTATGCGCATCGCACTCGGACTCGAATACGACGGCAGCCCGTTCCAGGGCTGGCAGACGCAGCCCGCCGGCAACACCGTGCAGGACGCGCTCGAGGCTGCGCTCGCGCAGATCGCGAACGAGCCCGTAGCGGTGACCTGCGCCGGCCGAACCGACCGCGGCGTGCACGCGTGCGGGCAGGTGGTCCATTTCGACTCCAGCGTCGAGCGGCCCGACACCGCGTGGGTGCGCGGGGTAAATGGATTCCTTCCCGAGTCGATCGCGGTGCTCTGGGCACACCGCGTTCCTGAAGATTTTCATGCGCGCTATGCTGCGCGTTCGCGCACCTATCGATACGTGCTCGTCAGCCGTGCGGTGCGTCCTGCCCTTGCGGCGCGCTACGCAGGCTGGACGCACGCACCGCTCGACGTGGCTGCGATGAGCGACGCGGCGCGCCATCTGCTCGGCGAGCAGGATTTTTCCGCGTTCCGCTCCTCTGAGTGCCAGGCGAAGACGCCAGTGCGCACCCTGCACGAGCTGCGCCTCGAGCGCAGAGGGGAGCGGATCGACTTCGTCTTGCGCGCAAATGCGTTCCTGCATCATATGGTTCGCAATATCGTCGGCACGCTGGTGCATGTGGGCAAGGGCACCCGCGCTCCGGCTTGGGCGCTCGAAGTGCTGCGCTCACGCGATCGCGGTGTAGCCGCCGCCACCTTTGGCCCCGAAGGTCTGTACCTCGAATCGGTGGAGTACGGCGCTTCGTGGGAATTGCCGCGCGCGGCGCCCGCGCTCATTGCGGTCGCGCTCGAAGCATGAGGACACGAGTCAAGATCTGCGGGATCACGCGCGACGAGGATCTGCGCGCGACTGCGGATGCAGGAGCCGATGCATTCGGCCTCGTCTTCTACCCGCCGAGCCCGCGCTTTCTCACGCTCGAACGGGCGCGCGAATTGAGCCTGGCGGCGCCCGCTTTCCTGACTTCGGTCGCGCTCTTCGTCAACGCGGCGGCCGAGGAGGTGAAGCGCGTGCTCGACGTCGTGCAACCGCAGATTCTGCAGTTCCACGGCGAGGAAACCCCCGAGTTCTGCCGCGCTTTCGGCATGCCCTACGTCAAAGCCTGCCGGGTGAAGACGGGCGTCGATTTGCTAGAATACTGGCGCCCTTTCTCCGATGCCTGCGGATGGCTCGCGGATGCCTGGGTGGAAGGCTACGGAGGCGCCGGCACCGGGTTCGACTGGTCGCTGGTGCCCGCAGTGCGCGCAAAGCCGCTCGTCCTTTCGGGCGGGCTGAATCCGGAAAACGTCGGCGAAGCGATTCGCCGCGTGAAGCCCTGGGGGGTGGACGTCTCGAGCGGTGTCGAGTCTGCCAAGGGTGTCAAGGACGCGGCGAAGATCGCCGCATTCGTCGCCGAGGTCAGGAATGCAGATCGTTGACTTGCCCGATGCACGCGGGCATTTCGGTCCCTATGGCGGGGTATTCGTTGCGGAAACGCTGACGCACGCGCTTGATGAGCTGCGCGAGGCGTACGCGCGGTGCCGCGCCGATCCCGAGTTCGTGGCGGAATTGCGTCACGAGCTCAAGCATTATGTCGGCCGGCCGAGCCCGATCTACCACGCCAAGCGGTGGTCGCAATTGCTGGGCGGCGCGCAGATCTATCTCAAGCGCGAGGATCTCAACCACACCGGCGCGCACAAGATCAACAATACCGTCGGGCAGGCGCTGGTGGCCCGGCGCATGCGAAAGCCGCGCGTGATCGCCGAAACCGGCGCCGGGCAGCACGGCGTCGCGGCCGCGACCGTCGCCGCGCGCTACGGCATGCAATGCGTCGTCTACATGGGCTCCGAGGACATCGAGCGCCAGGCGGCGAATGTCTACCGCATGAAGCTGCTGGGTGCGACCATGGTGCCCGTCACTTCCGGCTCGCGCACGCTCAAGGACGCGCTCAACGAGGCGATGCGCGATTGGGTGACGAACGTCGAGAGCACGTTCTACATCATCGGCACCGTGGCGGGTCCGCATCCGTATCCGATGATGGTGCGCGACTTCCAGGCGGTGATCGGCGAGGAGTGCAAGGTCCAGATGCCGGAGCTAGCAGGCCGGCAACCCGACGCGGTGATCGCTTGCGTCGGCGGCGGCTCGAACGCGATGGGGATTTTTTATTCCTATGTGGGCGATGCGTCGGTGCGCTTGATCGGCGTGGAAGCCGCGGGCGAAGGCCTCGAGACCGGCAAGCATGCCGCGTCCTTATGCGCCGGAACGCCGGGCGTCCTGCATGGCAACCGCACCTACCTGCTGCAGGATGCGAATGGCCAGATCACCGAGACGCATTCCATTTCGGCGGGGCTGGACTATCCCGGCGTCGGCCCGGAGCATGCCTGGCTGAAGGATTCCGGGCGCGCCGAGTATGTGGCGGTGACCGACGCCGAGGCGCTGCAGGCGTTCCACGACCTGTGCCACTTCGAGGGCATCATGCCGGCGCTCGAATCGGCGCACGCGCTGGCGTACGCGGCGAAAATCGCGCCTTCGCTGCGGGCCGATCAGTTGCTGCTCGTCAATCTCTCCGGCCGCGGCGACAAGGACATGCACACGGTCGCCGCGAAATCGGGCATCGAGCTCTGATGTCGCGCATCGCGGCCCGGTTTGCTGCGCTCGCAGCCGCGAAACGCAAGGCGCTGATTCCGTACATCACCGCGGGCGACCCCGATCCGTCGCTCACCATTGGACTGATGCACGCGCTGACCGAATCGGGCGCCGACGTGATCGAGCTGGGCGTGCCGTTCTCCGATCCGATGGCCGACGGCCCCGTCAACCAGCGTTCCTCCGAGCGGGCACTGGCGAAGGGTGTATCGCTTGCGGGCGTGCTCAACCTTGTGCGCGAGTTTCGCAGCGTCGACGGCAAAACGCCCGTCGTGCTGATGGGGTATGCAAATCCGATCGAGGCCATGGGCGTCGAGAAATTCGTTCCTGCCGCCGCCTCCGCGGGCGTCGACGGTGTAATCGTAGTCGACTATCCGCCGGAGGAATGCGCGCAGTTTGCCGATCTGTCGCGCAGTCATGGCATCGACCCGATTTTCATGCTGGCGCCGACCTCCACGGATCGCAGGATCCTGGAGGTCGCGCGCGTCGGCAGCGGGTATCTGTATTACGTTTCGCTCAAGGGAGTGACGGGAGCCAACACCATCGATCTCGCGGAGGTTGCGTCGCGCATTCCCAGGATCCGCGCGGTGACGCGCTTGCCGATCGGCGTCGGGTTCGGGATCCGCGATGCCGAATCAGCGCGTGCCGTCGCGCGCCACGCCGACGCGGTGGTGATCGGCAGCCGCATCATCCAGGAGATCGAGGCGGCAGGGCCGGGCGAAGCGGTCGCGCGCGTCAAGGCGCTGCTCAAGCCGATCCGGGAGGCGCTCGACGCATGAGCTGGCTGCAAAAGCTGCTGCCGCCCAAGATCCAGCGCGGCACCGGGCCGAAGAAGACCGTGCCGGAAGGGCTGTGGACGAAATGCCCGGCCTGCGACGCCGTGCTCTACAGCATCGACCTGCAGAAGAATCTCAACGTCTGCCCGAAGTGCGCGCATCATCACCGGATCAACGCGCGGGCGAGGCTCGATGACCTGCTCGACGCCGACGGCCGCTTCGAGATCGGCGCCGAAGTGCTGCCGGTCGACACGCTCAAGTTCCGCGACTCGAAGAAGTACCCCGAGCGGCTTGCCGAAGCGCAGGCGCAGACCGGCGAAACCGACGCGCTGCTCGTCGTGCAGGGCTCGATCCACACGCTGGGCGTGGTGTGCGCGATCTTCGAATTCGACTTCATGGGCGGCTCGATGGGCTCGGTGGTCGGCGAGCGTTTCGTGCGGGGCGTGCGCGTCGCGATCGAGCAGAAGCTTCCATTCCTCTGCGTGACCGCGAGCGGCGGCGCGAGGATGCAGGAAGGCCTGCTTTCGCTGATGCAGATGGCGAAATGCACGGCGGCGCTGACCGAGCTCGCTGCGCGCAAGCTGCCGTTCATCACAGTGCTGGCGGATCCCACCATGGGCGGTGTTTCGGCGAGCTTCGCGATGATCGGTGATGTCGTCATCGCCGAGCCCAAGGCGCTGATCGGGTTTGCCGGGCCGCGCGTGATCGAGCAGACGGTGCGGCAGAAGCTGCCCGAGGGCTTCCAGCGCGCCGAATTCCTTCTCGAGAAGGGGGCGATCGACCTGATCGTCGACCGGCGCCAGTTGCGCGACACGCTGCGCAGGCTGCTTGCGCTGCTGCAGCGCCTGCCCGCAGACGCTGCTGCCGCGTGAGCGGGCGAACGCTGGCCGGCTGGCTCGACTACATCGAGCGGCAGCATCCGAGCACGATTGCGCTGGGTCTGGAACGGGTCGCGGAAGCGCTCCGCGCGCTCGGCATCGAGCTCGGCTGCCCGATCGTGACGGTGGGAGGGACGAACGGCAAGGGATCGACGTGCGCGATGCTCGCCTCGATCCTGGGCTGCGCGGGATATCGGGTCGGGCTGTACGCGTCGCCGCACCTGTTGCGCTATAACGAGCGCGTGCGCCTTTGCGGTCGCGAAGCCGGCGACGCTGCGCTCTGCGAGGCGTTCGAGGCCGTGGAGCGCGCGCGCGGAACGATTGCGCTGACCTATTTCGAATACGGCACGCTCGCCGCGGCGTGGCTGTTCGCGCGCGAGCGGCTCGATGCGGTCGTGCTCGAAGTGGGATTGGGCGGGCGGCTGGACGCCGTCAATGTTTTCGACGCGGACTGCGCTGTGCTCACCAGCGTCGCAGTCGATCACGTCGATTACCTCGGCGAGACGCGCGAAGCGATCGGCGGGGAGAAGGCGGGCATTTTTCGCGCCGCACGTCCGGCGGTGGTCGCAGACCCCGATCCCCCTGCGAGCGTGCTCGAAGCGGCGCGCCGGACCGGCGCGCGCCTGCTCCTCATCGGGCGCGATTTCGGCTACGCGCCGCAGGGAACGCAATGGTCGTACTGGGGGCCGGCGGGAAAGCGTCACGGGCTTGCGCATCCTGCGTTGCGCGGATCCGTTCAGCTCCGCAATGCCGCGGCTTCGCTCGCCGTGCTCGACGCGCTTCGCGAACGGCTGCCGGTCGCGATGCAGGATGTGCGGCTGGGGCTCGCCGGGGTCTCGCTCGCCGGACGCTTTCAGGTGCTGCCGGGTCGCCCGCAGATCGTGCTGGATGTCGCTCACAATCCCGAGGCAGCGGCGATCCTGGCGGAGAACCTCGCCGCGGGCGGCTACGCGCGCGAAACGATCGCGGTATTCGGCATGCTGCGTGACAAGGACATCGCCGGCGTTGTTCGCGCGGTCGCAGCGAGAATTACGCGCTGGCATGTCGCCGGGCTTGCCGGCCCGCGAGGTACGGGCGCGGAGGAACTCGCACGCATCGTGCGCGAAGCCGGAGGCGCGGGTCCGCTGTTCCAGCACGAAAATACGACGGCCGCGCTGCAGGCCGCGCAAGGCGAAGCGGGTGAGAATGATAAAATTATTGTTTTCGGGTCGTTCCTGACGGTCGCAGCGGCGATGGCGCACCTCGGTCCGCGTGCAGATGGCTGAATCCCAGGAAATCGGCGCACTCAGACGCCGCGGCCGGCGGCGTCTCGTCGGCGCGATTGCGCTCGTTCTGCTCGCAGTGATCGTGCTGCCGATGGTATTCGATTCGGAGCCGAGGCAGGGAGCCCCCGCCGTGAGCGTGCGGATTCCGAGCGAAGACGACGCCGGCTTTTCACCGAAGGCGACGCCGAAGGTCCCGGTCACCCCGGTCGCGCCGAAACCCGCTCCAACACCACCGCAGGATACGCAAAAGGCTGCGCCGGCGCCGAGGCCCGAGCCGAAGGCGGAAGAGAAACGCGCACCCGAGGCGGCTGCGAAACCTTCTTCCAAGGACGCCGAGCGTGCGCGAGCGGAGGCGGCGCTCGCAGGAAGCGAACAGTTCTATGTCCAGGTGGGTGCCTTTGTCGACCCGGAGAAGGTCAAGGAGATCACCGGCAAGCTCAAATCCGCGCAGTTGCCGCATTACACCGAGCAGGTCCCGGTCGCCAATGGTCATGCGACGCGGGTGCGGGTCGGGCCGTTCGGCTCTCGTGAAGCGGCCGAGAAGGTACGCGAGACGATCCGCGGGTTGGGACTGAACGCGGCTGCTGTCGCGGCAAAGACTTGAGCAGATGACCTGGCTCGACTATGCCGTCGCCGGCGTACTGGTGCTCTGCATTCTCTTCGGCCTGTGGCGCGGCCTGGTGCGCGAGGTCGTCTCGGTGCTCGGCTGGGTGATCGGTTTCCTCGCGGCGAACCTGTTCGCCGGACCGCTCGCCCCGATGCTGCCGTCGCAGATCCCGACTCCGGAGCTGCGGCTCGCGGTCGCGTTCGTCGCGATCTTCGTCGGCTCGCTGGTGATTACGACGCTGGTCGGCCTGCTGCTCGCCAAGATGGTGAAGGCGGTCGGGCTGGAGGGCCTGGACCGCACCCTTGGTGCGTTGTTCGGCACGGCGAAAGCGGTGCTGATCCTGGTGGCCGTGGCGCTGCTCGCAGGGCTCACCAGCGCCCCGCGCCAGAGCTACTGGCGCGATTCGATCTCGGGCGACGCGCTGGCGCGTTGTGCGATCGCGTTCAAGCCGCTTCTGCCGCCGGCCTTCGCCGAGCGGCTGCGGTATGATTGACCTTTAACGACGGGGGCGGCTCCCGTGTGCGGCATACTCGGCATCGTCGCGCGTTCGCCGGTCAACCAGCTCCTCTATGACGGGCTGCTCCTGCTGCAGCACCGCGGACAGGATGCCGCGGGCATCGTCACCGCCGAGGGCAAGACCTTTCACATGCACAAGGGCAGCGGCATGGTGCGGGACGTGTTCCGCACGCGCCACATGCGCTCGCTTCCCGGCCACTACGGCATCGCGCACTGCCGCTATCCGACCGCAGGCTCCGCGTTCAACTCCGCCGAGGCGCAGCCGCTCTACGTCAACTCTCCGTTCGGCATCGTCCTGGGCCACAACGGCAACCTGACGAACACCGATGCGTTGAAGGAGGAGATGTTCAGGCAGGACCTGCGGCACATCAACACCAATTCGGACTCCGAGGTGCTGCTGAACGTCCTCGCGCACGAGCTCGAGAACGCGTCGGTGCGCAACCGGCTCGATCCCCCCACCATCTTCAGAGCGGTGGCCGCGGTCCACAGGCGCGTTCGCGGCGCCTACGCGGTGATCGCCATGATTGCCGGGCACGGAGTGCTCGCGTTCCGCGACCCGTACGGGATCCGGCCGGCGGTGATCGGCATCAACGACACGCCCAACGGGCGCGAGTACATGGTCGCCTCCGAGTCGTGCGCCGTGGATGCGCTCGGCTATCGCGTGCTGCGGGACGTCGGGCCCGGCGAGGCGGTCTACATCGAGGAGACCGGCGAGTTCCACAGCGAGCAGTGCGCCGAGAGACCTTCGCTCAATCCCTGCATCTTCGAGTACGTGTACCTGGCGCGTCCCGATTCGCTGATCGACGGGGCGTCGGTGTACGAAGCGCGCCTGCACATGGGCGAGAAGCTGGTCGAGAAGATCCGCCGCCAGTACCGGCATCTGGACATCGACGTGGTGATCCCGATTCCGGATTCGAGCCGGCCTTCGGCGCTGCAGCTCGCGCTGGGGCTGGGCGTTCCGTACCGCGAGGGATTCGTCAAGAATCGCTACATCGGCCGCACCTTCATCATGCCCGGGCAATCGCTGCGCAGGCGCTCGGTACGCCAGAAGCTCAACGTCATCGCGATGGAGTTCCGCGACAAGAACGTGCTGCTGGTCGACGATTCGATCGTGCGCGGCACGACCAGCCGCGAGATCGTGCAGATGGCGCGTGAATCGGGGGCGCGCAAGGTGTTCTTCGCGTCTTCGGCTCCGCCGGTGCGTTTTCCGAACGTCTACGGAATCGACATGTCGACGCGCTCCGAGCTGATCGCGGCGCATCGCAGCGAGGACGAGGTGGCCCGGGAGATCGGCGCCGACGCGCTCATCTACCAGGACCTGGAGGCCCTGCGCGAGGCGGTGCGCAGCCTCAACCCGAAGCTCGCGAGTTTCGAGACCTCGTGCTTCGATGGCCGCTACATCACCGGGGACGTCACCAGCGACTACCTGCAGGCGGTCGAGACCCAGCGCGACGCAGCGCGCGACTCGGTCGAAGACGAGGGTGCGCAGCTCGACCTGGACCTCGTTGCCGTGCAGTGATGCTATACTGATTGCATCGCGCCGATTTGAGCCACAGCTTGCGGGCGCGTTACAAATCCAGCTAAAGCGTGCCGCCTGAAACCCGGTCCGCTGTCTGGCCGGGTTTTTTGTTTCGGGGCCCGCAAGCTCGAGGATCCGCCATATGGACAAGAGCTACGAGCTGGCAACCCTGGGCGTGCGTGCCGGACAGGCGCGCAGCGAATTCAACGAGCATTCCGAAGCGCTCTACCTGACGTCGAGCTTCGTGTTCGAAAGCGCGCGGCAGGCGGCCGGGCGCTTCACCGGCGGCGAGGACGGGTTCGTCTACTCGCGCTTCACGAACCCCACCGTATCGATGATGCAGGACCGGCTCGCCGCGCTGGAAGGTGCGGAGGCCTGCATCGCCACCGCGTCGGGGATGTCGGCGATCCTTGCCGCGTCGATGGCCCTTCTCAAGTCGGGCGATCATGTGATCTGCTCGCGCGCCGTCTTCGGCGCAACCGTGCAGCTCTATGGCGGCATCCTGTCGCGTTTCGGCGTGGAGACGACTTTCGTTTCCGCCACCGACATCGGCCAGTGGAAGCGCGCAGTGCGGCCGAACACGAGGCTCTTCTTTCTCGAGACGCCGTCAAACCCGCTCACCGAAATTTCCGATATCGCAGGGCTGTCCGCGCTGGCGAAGGCCTCCGGCGCGCTGCTGGTAGTCGACAACGCGTTTTGCACGCCGACGCTGCAGCGGCCGTTGCAGCTCGGCGCAGACCTCGTCGTTCACTCGGCGACGAAGTACCTGGACGGGCAGGGCAGGGTCCTCGGCGGCGCGGTGCTGGGCGCCAAGGCACTGGTGATGGACAGCATCTATGGGTTCCTGCGCACTGCGGGACCGGCGCTGTCGCCGTTCAACGCATGGGTGATCCTTAAGGGCATGGAGACGCTCGAGCTGCGCATGCTCGCGCAATCCGCACGAGCGCTGGAGTTGGCGCAGTGGCTGGAGTCGCGCCCCCAGGTCGCCCGCGTCTTTCACCCGGGCCTGCGCTCGCACCCCCAGTTCGAGCTGGCATCGCGGCAACAGCGCGCCGGCGGCGCAGTCGTGTCGTTCGAGGTGAAGGGAGGCAGGGAAGCAGCATGGCACGTCATCGATTCGACGCGCTTGATCTCGATTACCGGCAACCTCGGGGACGTGAAGACAACGATCACGCACCCGGCAAGCACGACGCACGGGCGTCTTACGCCCGAGGCGCGTGCCGCAGCTGGAATAACGGAGGGATTGGTAAGGGTCGCCGTGGGGCTGGAGGCGATTGCGGACCTGAAATTCGATCTGGAACGAGGACTCGTAGAACGCTAGAGCTGTTGGGCGTCCGCAGGGTGTGCACTGCATCAATTGACAGGTTGCAGCGCAAACTTGACACAGATCAAGCACGGCAGTAAACAGCATCTGTAAAGTATTAAAAAGCAGTAGCTTGCGTCGCCTTACGGCGACAGACGAAAAATAAGAACGTAGCAGGAGTCCCGACAATAATCTTGTCTGAACCCCTACATGCGCGAGCGGTCCAAAGCTGCGTTCGATGTTGGTGGATGAGCAGGGGGGCGGGGGAAGCTTCACGTTAAGAGAGAGGGCGTCGCGTGCTGCGTTTCAGTCTAATAGGCTGTGTTTTTCTTGCGTGTGCATCGATTGCGTCTGCTGGCGACGGTCCTGCCGGGCTGCAGGTCCAGGAGGGTGGTACGGGATACCCGATCGCCGGGTATGGCCCTGGCAGCCCGGCCGCCGAATCTGCGCTCTCCCAGGCGGAAGCTTCGCAACGCAAAGATCCGCAGGCTGCCGTGATGCTGTCGATCCTCGCGGACCGGCATCGCGCGCAGTACCAATACGCAACGGCGCTGCAGCTTTACCAGCGCGCGCTGGCGATTTTTGAGGAGACGATGGGCGCGCAGAATCCCAATGTCGCGTCCGTCGCGCACAAGCTCGGACAGTTGCATCGCTCGCAGGGTGCCTACGCCGTGGCCGAGCCCTATTACCGGCGCGCGCTCAACGTGTTCGAGCGCTCGCTCGGGCCGGACCACGCCAACGTGGTCGCGCTGCTCGGCGAGATGGCGACGCTGTACCGGGCGCTAAGCCGGTTTGACGAGCAGGAGCGGATGACCCTGCGTTCACTTGCGATCGCACAGCGGACGCTCGGAGCGGACCATCCTGTGGCGGTCGGTCTTCTCAACGAGCTCGTCGGCCTGTACCAGATGCGCGGGCGTTACGCCGAAGCCGAGACCCTCGCGAAGACCTCGCTGGGCAGCGTCGAGCGCACGCTGGGACCGGAACACCCGAGCGTGGCCGCGATTCTCAACGAGCTGGCCGGGATCTACCACCTGCAGAAGCGTCTGCCCGAGGCGGAGCGGCATTACAAGCGCTCGATCGCAATCCTGGAGAAGGCGCTCGGCGCCGATCATCCCGCGCTTGAAGTTGCGCTGAATGGGCTCGTCGTCCTGTACCAGACTCAGGGCAGAACCAAAGAAGCCGACGCAGCGACGAGTCGCTCCGTCGCGATAGCGAATACGCGCTATCGGGGCCAAGCGGTCGGCCCCATGGTCGTGCAGCAAAGAGGGCGCTAGCCGGGCGCGATCGCGACGCGCGGGAGCGCCCGTCAATCCACCTTGACGCCGGCGCTCCGGATCACCGCTCCCCAACGCTCGGTCTCCTGTTTCATGAACGCGGCCATCTCCGCCGGGCTGCTGCCAACCGGCTCGGCGGCGATATCTGCGAGGCGCTTGAGCAGATCCGGCTGCCTGAGTGCGTCGGCGACGCCGGCGGCGATCTTCTCCGCAATCGCGTCCGGCGTTTTCGGCGGCGCGACGAGGCCAAACCAGGTGACGGAGACGAATCCAGGGAGTGCCTCGGCGAGCGGCGGCACATCGGGCAGCGCGGGCACGCGTGTCCTGCTGCCGACACCGAGCGCCTTCAGCTTGCCTGCACGCACGTGCTGCAGCGACACGCCGAGGTTGTCGCACATCATCTCCACCTGCCCCGCGAGCAGGTCGGTGAGCGCCGGCGCGGTGCCCTTGTAGGGCACGTGCGTGATGGTGAGGCCTCCGGCCATCGTCTTGAACAGTTCCGCGGTGAGGTGCGAGGTCGTACCACTTCCCTGCGACGCGTAGTTCAGTTTTCCCGGGTTGGCGCGCGCCAGCTCGATGAACTGCTGCACGGTGGCGACTCCGGTCTTGGGATGCACTAACAGAACGTTCGGGATCGCCGCGATCACACTCACCGGGACGAACTGCGCAGGATCGTAGGCAAGTTTGGGATAAAGCAGCTTGTTGATGACCAGCGGCGGCGGCGGGGCGGAGAGCAGCGTGTAGCCGTCGGGCTCGGACCTGAAGACCGCATCGGCGCCGACGTTCCCGGCCGCGCCCGGGCGATTCTCGACGATCACAGGCTGGCCCCATCTCGCGGCGAGCCTCTCGCCCAGCAGGCGCGGCAGCAGGTCGGCGCTGCCGCCGGCGGGGAAGGGAACGATGACACGGACCGTTTTCGCCGGCCAGTCCTGTGCGTGGGCCGCGAAGGCGGCGAACAGCGCAACAAGGAGCAATGCGCGAGGCAGCGGGATCACGGTCGTCCTCCTGGCCGTTGCGGCTGCCTCATTATAATGAGGCGATCATGGAAGCCGCGGCAAAAACCTGGCCCGCGGAAGGCTTGACGCGCGTTCCGTACTGGGTCTATCAGGACGAGGAGATCTATCGCCGCGAGCAGCAACGCATCTTTCGCGGGCCGACCTGGAGTTACCTCTGCCTGGAAGCGGAATTGCCCGAGCCGGAGAGCTATCTCACCACGTTCGTCGGCGACATGCCGGTGGTGGTGACGCGCGACGCGAAGGGTGTGCTGCACGCGTTCGAGAACCGCTGCGCGCATCGCGGCGCGCTGATCTGCATGAAATCGCGCGGCAAGGCGCCGCGCCTCACTTGCGTGTACCACAACTGGACGTACGACCACGCGGGCAACCTGACCAGCGTTGCCTTTCGTCGCGGAATCGGCGGCGAGGGCGGCATGCCGGCCGACGCGAAGCCCGAGAGCCAGGCGCCGCAGAAGCTGCGCGTGGAGGCTTTCTGCGGGCTGGTGTTCGGCACGCTCTCGCCACGCACGCCGCCGCTGCTCGACTATATCGGTCCCGAAATCGTGCCGCGCTTGCGCCGCGTGATGCGAAAGCCGGTGAAGGTGCTCGGCGGCTACACCCAGGTGCTGCGGAACAACTGGAAGCTTTACATGGACAACGTCAAGGACACGTACCATGCGAGCCTGCTGCATCTGTTCTTCACGCGCTTTCGCATCAATCGCCTGACGCAACGCGGTGGAGTGTTCGTGTCCGCCGACGGTGCGCACCACACCACCTTCACACTGATGGACCAGGAGGATTCGACCGACGCCTATGAGCGCGACGGAATGCGTTCCGCGGGCGGCGACGGCGGCTTCCGGCTCGAGGCGCCCGAGATCCTGGAACAGGTGGACGAACTCGGCGACGGTGTCGCGATCCAGATCCTGTCGCTCTTTCCCGGCTTCGTGCTGCATCAGATCAGGAACTCGCTTGCGGCGCGACAGGTGGTTCCGAAGGGCGTCGGCCGGACCGAGCTGCACTGGACGCTGTTCGGCTTCGCCGACGACGACGAGGCGATGACGCGGCGCCGCCTGCTGCAGGCGAACCTGGTCGGGCCGGCCGGCTATATCTCGCTGGAGGACGGCGCTGCAACCGGATTCGTGCAGCGCGGCGTCGCCGCGGCTGCCGACAGGGCCTCCGTGATCGAGATGGGTGGCAGCGCGATCGGCTCGCAGGACTCGCGCATTACCGAGACCGCAGTGCGCGGCCTGTGGCAGGCCTGGCGCCGGCACATGGAGATCTGATGGCGATCGAGGTCGCGGTGCAGCACGAAGTGGAGCGGCTGCATGCACGCTATGCGGACGCGATCGACGAGGATCGCCTGGAGGAGTGGCCCGGGTTCTTCGTGCCAGGCGGGCGCTACCGCATCGCCACCGCTGAGAACGAGGAGCGCGGGCTGCCGCTGCCGGTGCTCTCCGCGGAATCGCGCGCGATGATGCAAGACCGCGTGGCGTCGCTGCGCCACGCCAACATCTACGAGCCGCAGCGCTATCGCCACGTGCTATCGCAGAGCATAGTGGTACGTGTCGATGCGGCGCGCGTGCGCTCCGTGGCGAACTTTCTCGTGATGCGGATCCTTCAGGACGGCGAGTCGACGCTGTTCGCGAGCGGACGCTACCTCGATACGATCCTGCTCGAGGGAGAGGGTGGCGAGCCGCAGTACGAGGAGCGCGTTGTCGTCTGCGACAGCCGGCGCTTCGACACGCTGCTCGCGATCCCGCTCTGACGGCGAGCAGGCGCGCGCGAGAAGGCGCGCTTAGAACGACACGAGCCGCGCACCCATTTCGTCGACGGTGAGGTAGCCTCCGCGCTCGCCGTACCAGTCGGGCAGCACCCAGCGCTCGCATCGAGCGCCGTTGACTTCGATCGGGTGATAGGCCGAACGGTGCGTGTGCCCGTGGATCAGGCGGCGCACATCGTGCCTGCGGAACGCATCCCGCACCGCGCCAGGATTGACGTCCATGATCTCCGCCGGCTTTGCAGCGACGACTTCGCGGCTCTTCTCCCGCATTTGCAGAATCTGCCTGCGTCGTTCGGCGAGTGGCGCTGCGAGAAATCCGCGCTGCCACTCCGGCGAGCGCGCAGTACGCCGCCAGGCCTGGTACTCATGGTCGTCGGTGCACAGCGTATCGCCGTGCATCAGCAGCGTCGGCGTCCCGGCGACCGGCAGCACGGTCGGATCTTCGAGGATCGAGACTCCGGTCGCTGCTGCGAACCGGCCGCCGATCAGGAAGTCCCGGTTGCCGTGCATCAGCTGGACCGTGACGCCCGAGTCCGTGAGTTCGCGCAACGCGCGCACGGCGTCGCGCGCAAGCGGATCGCCGTCCGGCGCATCGAGCTCGTCGTCGCCGATCCAGTACTCGAACAGATCGCCGAGCACGCAGAGCGCGTGCGCGCCGGCGGCCTCTTCGCTCAGGAAGCGGAAAAACCGCTCGTTGGCTTCCGGCCTCTCACCCGTCAGGTGCAGGTCGGAGATGAAAAGCCACCGCGCCACATCACTTCTTTGCCGGCACGACGGTCATCTTCTCGATGATCACGGGGTCGCGCGGCACATCGCGCTGGAACGGACCCGCGGCGCCGGTCGGCAGGTTGGCGATGGTCCCGACGACCTCCAGACCCGCGACGACCTTGCCGAAGACCGCGTAGCCATTGCCGTCGCCACGCGCATCGCCCCAGTTGAGTGGCGTGTTGTCGTTGACGTTGATGAAGAACTGCGCGGTCGCCGAATTCGGGTTCGAGGTGCGCGCCATCGCGATCGTGCCGATGTCGTTCTTCAACCCCGCCTTGACGGCACGCTCGGCCTCGTTGCGGATCGGCTCGCGCGTCTTCTTCTGCTGGTAGCTGCGGTCGAACCCGCCGCCCTGGATCATGAAGTTCACGATCACGCGGTGAAAGATCGTCCCGTCGTAGTGACCGTCCTGCACGTACTTGAGGAAGTTCTCTACAGTGAGCGGTGCCTTGTCCGGATACAGCTCGAGGCGGATCGTGCCGATGTTGGTCTTGATCTCGACCTGCGGATCGGCGGCGACGGCGCCGCCCGAGGTGGCGGCCGCGGCCAGGGCGAAGATCGGGAACAGCCAGTCTGAAATAGTCATTGTGCTATACTTTTCAATGGCATACGTGAGGCTTCGCATTGTAGTCGAAGGCTCTCCCTTGCACAACCACGGCGGGCGCTAGCCCGCCGCACTCTTTCCGCATGCTGCGTATCTACAACTCGCTCGCTCGCGAAATCCAGGAATTCGTTCCGATCCGCGCGGGCGAAGCGCGCATGTACGTGTGCGGAATGACGGTGTACGACTACTGCCATCTCGGCCACGCGCGGATGCTGATTGCGTTCGACGTGGTGCAACGCTGGCTGCGCGCGCGCGGATATCGTGTGACCTACGTGCGCAACATCACCGACATCGACGACAAGATCATCCGGCGCGCAGTCGAGCGCGGCGAAAGCATCGGCGCGCTCACCGCGCACTTCATCGGCCTGATGAACGAGGATCTCGAGGCGCTCGGCCTGCAGAAGCCGGATCACGAGCCGCGCGCGACCGACTACGTTCCGCAGATGCTCGATCTGATCGGCCGGCTCGAGCAGCGCGGCCTTGCCTACCAGGCGCAGAGCGGCGACGTGAATTTCGCCGTGCGCAAGTTCCCTGGCTACGGGAAGCTGTCAGGAAAATCGCTCGACGACCTGCGCGCCGGGGAGCGCGTCGAGATCGACGCGACGAAGCACGATCCGCTCGATTTCGCACTGTGGAAGCGCTCCAAGGCGGACGAGCCGAAATGGCCGTCGCGCTGGGGCGAGGGCAGGCCCGGCTGGCACATCGAATGCTCGGCGATGAGCTGCTCGCTGCTTGGCGAGCATTTCGACATTCATGGCGGCGGCGAAGACCTGCAGTTTCCGCACCACGAAAACGAGCTCGCCCAGGCCGAGGGTGCGACCGGGCAGAAGTTCGTCAACTACTGGCTGCACAACGGGTTCCTGCGCCTCGACAACGAGAAGATGTCCAAGTCGCTCGGCAACTTCTTCACGATCCGCGACATCCTCAGGAGCGGCGTGCACCCCGAAGTGGTGCGCTTCCTTCTGCTGCGCGCGCACTATCGCAGCCCGATCAACTACAGCGCGGCGCAGCTAGATGATGCGAAGGCGGGGCTGACGCGGCTTTATACCGCGCTCAAGAGTCGCGCCGGCACGAGCGCGCCGATCGACTGGAGCGAGTCCTACGCGCAGCGCTTTCGCAACGCGATGGACGACGACTTCGGCACACCCGAGGCGGTTGCGGTGCTGTTCGACCTGGCGCGCGAGATCGGTCGCGGGCGCGCAGAGCTGGCGCCGCAGCTGAGAGCGCTGGGCGGCGTGCTTGGCTTCCTGCAGCGCGATCCGGTCGAATTCCTCCAGGCGGGCCCGGCCGGCACGCTGACCGACGAGCAGATCCTGGAGCGCATTGATGCGCGGCAGGATGCGCGCAAGCAGAAAAAATTTGCCGAGGCGGATCGCATCCGCGCCGAGCTGGAGGCGTCCGGCGTGGTGCTCGAGGACGGGCCCGGCGGTACTACCTGGAGGAGACGGTAGCGGCTGCGAGCTGCTGCCGCGGAATCTCCAGCGTCGCGCGCCATGGACCGAGTCTGGACGCGATGCTCAAGCGCGCGCCCTGGGGATAGAGCTGCGTCAGGCGCTGGCGCACGGATGCGATTTCGTCCAGGGGCGCGGCCGCATCCTTGCTCGCGTCGCTTTCTACCTCGATCGCGAGACTCTCGGCTTGCCGCTGGATTCGCATCCGCAGGTGCCGCACGGACTGGCCCGCGAGCGCCCAGCGCACCAAAGGAAGCAGCAGCATCGACGGCATCTGCTCGCCGCGCGCGTCCGGGTCGACCCGCAGATGAAGCTCCGCGGCATCCGGTGCGCGCTGCCCGAGCAGCGCAACGTAGGCCTCGACGACCTCCTGCTCCCGCGCGACGGTCGAAGTGTCCGCGGAATCGCTCGGCAGCGCGGCGCGCAGGAAGCGGATGAGCCCATCAAGCCGCTGCTGGCCCTGTTCGACTCCTTGCGCATACCCGTCGTCGATTGCGACGAGCGAATTGAAAAGGAGCTCGGGATCGACGCGCGCCTGCATCGCCCGCAGCTCTCCTTCGACGAGATTCTGCTGGGCGGCGAGTGCCGTCATGCGCGCACCGTGCAGTTCCTCGTCTGCGCGGCGCTTCGATTCGAGCAGCTCGTACAGGGCGACCAGGACGAGCGCCCAACGCGCGATGCCGACGAATTCGAGCAGGATGCGCTCGGCGCTGGTGAAGCCCTTGGTTTCCATCATGTACCCGGTGTTCCAGCCGAGAGGGCCGATCAGCGCGTACATGGCGAGCTCGATAAGAGCCGTGCTGACGATGGAAGCCCCGAGCATGGCAGTCGCCAGCGACCACGCCGGGCCGAGGCGATGGCGCAACAGATTGTCCGCGGCGATCGCGCTGCACAGCGTGGCGCAGCCGATGACGAAGTACTTGGCGATCTCCCCCAGCATCCCCCCCGCATGCACGCGCTCGCCGAACGCGATTCCGAAGAGCGCGTAGGTCAGCGGGGTGATGACAGAAAAGCAAACGATCAGGATCAGATGCCGCCGGCTGAAGCCCGCGAGCGGTCCGTGGCCCGCCTGGCGCTGCGCAAACCCTGCGGGCGCATGCAGAACGCTGCTCATCGACGAGCCTCGCACCGGTCCCACGGCAGCACGACGGTCGCCACGACGCCGCGCGGCTCGTTCGCCTCGAGCCGCAAGGTCGCTGCGCCGCCATAGAGCGCGGCAAGACGCCCGCGGATATTGGCGAGGCCGACGCCGCTGCCCGAGGTCGCATCGAACCCGCGCCCGGTATCGGCCACGCCGAGCAGCAGTGAATCGCCGCGGCGCGCGCCGGTCACCACGATCGAGCCGCCCTCGGTGAGCGGCGCTATGCCATGCTTGATCGCGTTCTCGACGAGCGTGGCGAGCATCATCGGCGGCACGGATGCGCCGAGCAAGGCGGGCGGAACGCGGATCACGACCTGCAGGCGCTCGCCCATACGGATCGCCTGCACGCCGAGATACGCCGACACGAGCTCGATTTCATCCGCGAGCGTCGTTTCGTTCTCGCGGATTTTCGGCAGCGCCGCGCGCAGGTAGCGGGACAGCTGTCCGAGCATGGCGCGCCCCCCGGCGGCATCGTTCTGACAAAGCCGGCGGATGTTGGAAAGGGTGTTGAACAGGAAGTGCGGCTCGATCTGCGCCTGCAGCAGGCGCAGGCGCGACTCGCTGCGCTGCTTTTCGAGGGCCGCATGGCGCAATGCGGCCTCGTTCGCTTCCCCGCGCGCATGACGGGCGCGCAGGTACAGCACGCAGCCCGCGGTCAGCGCGGCAGCGGGCGCGAGCCAGGTCACGAACACCTTCACCATGAACGAGGCGCCTTCGGACGCTGGCGTCGCGCCGACCAGGTAGCGGGTTGCGGACGCAACGATGCATCCGATGATTGCTGCAAGGACCGCGAGCCAGATGCGCTCCCGGCCGACGCGGCCGGCCGCGTTGAGGACGATGATCGCCGTGATCAGCGCGGTAACGCCGCTCACCAGGAACACGGGAATGCGCGTGAGGCCGGCGATTGCCTGGTCCGCCACATCGCCGCGGGTAGCACCGGATCCCGGCCCGATCGCGACCTCGACCGCCGACAGTGCGCAGAACCCGAGCACGAGCGCAAGGCCGCTCCACGAAAGCCCCTCGAGTAAAGCGGGCGACGAGCGCAGCACCGCGAATGCGCCTTGGGAGGATGTCGAATTCATCTGCCGGCGCGCCTACATCTGCCGGAAGCGATGTGCATAAGCGTCGCTGACCGGCAGCAGCTCGCTGCCGCGCTTCAGGCGCACCTGCGGCCGTCCGCGCAGATCGCGGACCACGCCCGCGATGGCGTTCACGTTGACGATCGTCGAGCGGTGAATCTGCCAGAACGCGGCGGGGTCGAGCTCCTCGACCAGTTCCCGGATCGGCTTGCGGATCAGCGATTCGCCGTCGACGGTAACCACCCGCGTGTACTTGCTGTCGGCCTGGAAGTAGTGCACGTCTTCGACGGTAATGATGCGCACGGTCTGGCCATGCGACGCGTTGATCCAGCGCAGGTGCCCGTGCCGGGTCGCACCCAGATCCCGCAGGACTCCGTCGATCGGCGCCGCGGGTCGGCCGATGCGTTCCTTCAGACGAGACACCGTCGTCGCAAGCCGCGATGCGCTGGCGGGCTTGAGCACGTAGTCGGCGGCGCCTTGCTCGAATGCGGCGAC
>DASYPC010000142.1:0-15307 GCA_036007105.1 Burkholderiales bacterium
TATACCTTCAAGCTGCGGCGGGGGGTCAAGTTCCACGACGGCGCCGAGATGACCTCGAAGGACGTGAAGGCGTCGTACGACAAGATCGTGTTCCCCCCGGCCGGCGTCGGCTCGACCCGCAAAGGCCAGTATGCCGACGTCGCCGCAATCGAAGCCCCGGATGCGACCACGGTCGTGTTCCGCCTGAAGGAGCCCTCGGGCTCGTTCATCGCGTCGCTGCTCTCGCCCTACAACTTCATCTACAAGGCCGAGATCCTGGCGAAGGACATGCACTGGTACGAGAAGAACATCATGGGCACGGGCCCGTTCACGTTCGTCGAGCACGTCAAGGGCTCGCACGTCGTCGGCAAGAAGAACCCGAATTACTGGGACAAGGGCAAGCCGCATCTCGACGGCTTCCGCGCCATCTTCACCAACTCCTCGTCGGCAGAGGTGGCGGCGATCCGCGGCGAGCGTGCCCATATCCAGTTCCGCGGCTTCTCGCCGAAGGACCGCGACAGCCTGAAGGCGGCGCTCGGTGACAAGATCACCGTGCAGGAGTCGCCGTGGGATTGCATCCTGCTCGGCGCGATCAACCACGAGAAGAAGCCCTTCGATGACAAGCGCGTGCGCCGGGCGCTGACGTTGGCGCTCGACCGCCATACCGGATCGAAAGCGCTCTCCCAGATTGCGATCGTGAAGGAAGTCGCCGGAGTGCAGGTGCCGGGGACGCCGTTCGCCACGCCGCCGGCAGAACTCAACAAGCTCGCCGGCTACTGGACCGACGCCGAGAAGTCGCGCGCCGAAGCGCGCCGGCTGCTCAAGGAAGCGGGCGTACCCGAAGGCTTTTCGTTCACGTTCAAGAACCGCGGCATCCCGATGCCGTACGAGCCGCTCGGCGTGTGGATGATCGACCAGTGGCGGCGCGTCGGACTCAACGTCAAGCAGGAGGTGATCGAGGCCGCGGCCTATTTCGGCGTGATCCGCAGGGGCGACTTCGAGGTGGCGATGGATTTCCAGTGCGGCTATATCGTCGAGCCCGACCTCGACATGTACAAGTTCCTGTCGGTAGACAAGAACCCGGCGAACTACGGCCGCTACAAGGACCCGGTGCTCGACGATCTCTACGACAAGCAGAGCCGCGAGACCAACCCCGAAAAGCGCAAGCAGATCGTCCAGCAGTTCGAGAAGCGCGTGCTCGACGAGGAAGCGCACTACTTCATGACGCTCCAGTGGCACCGCATCATCCCGCATTCCTCCAAAGTCAAGGGATGGACCGTCACGCCGAGCCATTATCTGAACAACACGCTGGACACGGTCTGGCTGACCGAATGACGCGCCACGCACGGGCGGCGCGGGCCTCCGCGCCGCCGGTGTGACCTCCTGGCCGTGGGCCTCTACATCTTCAAGCGGCTGCTCGCCATGATCCCGACGCTGCTCGGGGTTGCGGTGCTGATCTTCGTGCTGCTGCGCGTCGTCCCCGGCGACGTCGTCGAGGCGCGCTACCTTGCGCAGGGCAGCCAGTTTCAGTCGCAGGACCTGATGAGCCAGGAGCGCGCGAAGCTCGGCCTCGACCAGCCGCTGTGGAAGCAGTTCACGACCTGGATGGCCGGCATCGCGCGCCTCGACTTCGGTGTCTCGATGTGGACCGGCTCGCCGATCACCGAGGAGATCAAGCTGCGCTTCGCGTTGTCTCTGCAGCTTGCGATCATGGCGAGCCTGATCGCCCAGGTGCTGGCGATTCCGCTCGGCATCCTCGCCGCCGTCAAGCAGGATACGTGGGTGGACTACGCGGTGCGCGTGTTCTCGATCGCCGGCCTCGCGACGCCGTCGTTCTGGCTCGGCATCCTGATGATTCTCGCCATGCTGATCGTCTTCAAGTGGGTACCGCCAATGGTGTTCACGCCGTTCTGGGTGGATCCATGGCAGAACCTGGTGCAGCTCATCTGGCCGGCGCTTGCCATTGGCTATCGCTATTCGGCGGTGGGCACGCGCATGATGCGCTCGGCGATGCTGGAAGTGCTGCGCGAAGACTACATCCGCACGGCGCGCGCCAAGGGACTCTGGCTGAAGCTGATCCTCACGCGCCATGCGCTGAAGAACGCGATCCTGCCGGTACTGACCGTCATGAGCCTGGAGTTCGCGTTCCTCCTCGGCGGCCTGGTCGTTACCGAGCAGGTCTTCAACCTGAACGGTCTCGGAATGCTCTTTGTCCAGGCGATCGCGCACCGCGACTACACGCTCACGCAGGCGCTGGTGATGCTGGTCGCGACCTTTTTCCTGTTCGTGAACTTCTTCGTCGACATCGCCTACGCCTGGATCGACCCGAGGATCCGTTACCGTTGAGCCATGTCCGTCGCCCCGCAAACTCTCGATGAGCTGGCCCGGAGCGATGAACGCACCGGCTGGGTCGCAGCGATCGTCGACTTTGCGCGCCAGCGTCCGCTCGGTGCGATCGGCGCGGCGATCATCCTGGTGATGGTCACGATGGCGGCGATGGCCGGACTGCTGGCGCCATACAACCCGCTCGAAACCGACTATGCCGCGATGCTCGCCGCGCCGGGAGCGGGGCATTGGCTCGGCACCGACGCGCACGGTCGGGACGTGCTCTCGCGCATCATCTATGGCTCGCGCACCGCGCTGATGGTCGGGCTCGGAGCTTCGCTGCTCGGCGCGATCTTCGGTTCGCTGATCGGGGTCGCGAGCGCTTATTTCGGCGGTCGCATCGACCTCGTCGTCCAGCGCATCATGGACGTGCTCTTTGCGTTCCCGGTGATCATCCTCGCGCTCGTCGTCGTCGCCGTGCTCGGCACCGGCGCCGGCAACGTGATCCTCGCGATCGCTGCGCCGATGATTCCGCGCTGCGCACGGGTAGTGCGCTCAAGCGCGCTTTCGGTGCGCGAGATGCTGTACGTCGACGCAGCGCGCGCCTCCGGCTACGGTCACGGGCGCATCATCCTGCGCCACATGCTGCCGAACGTCATGGCGCCGATCCTCATCATGGCGACCGCGTTCCTCGGCGAGGCGATCCTGCTCGAGGCCTCGCTCTCTTTTCTCGGTCTCGGCGTGCAGGAGCCGACCGCAGCCTGGGGACTGATGCTGCGCGGTGCGGCGGTGGACTTCGCCGAAACTGCGCCGTGGATGGCAATCTTTCCGGGGCTCGCGATCAGTCTCGCGGTGTTCGGATTCAACCTGCTCGGCGACTCGCTGCGCGACGCGCTGGACCCGCGGCTGCGCACACAGTAGCTGCTATGATCCGCGCGGCAAACACCGACGATCCGAGGAGAAGCATGACCACAGCAGCGCAGTTCGTCGTCCGCGCCGCGGCAGGATGTGCGTTCGCGGTTTTCGCATGCGCCGCGCACGCGCAGAGCTGGCCCACCAAGCCAATCACCTTCGTGAACCCTTTTCCGGCGGGTGGCGGCACGGACACGTTCGCGCGGCCGATCGCGGCGAAGCTCTCGCAGCAGCTCGGCCAGCAAGTACTGATCGAGAACCAGGGCGGCGCGGGCGGCACGGTCGGCGCGACGAACGCGACCAAGCGCGCACCCGACGGCTACAACTGGTTCTTCGGCGCGGTGCATCACACGATCGCCGAGAGCCTGTATACGCGGCTCCCCTACAGCCTGGAGAAGGATTTCGAGCCGATTACGGTCGCGGCGTTCGTGCCGAACGTGGTCGTGGTGCATCCGAAGCATGCCGACAAGTTCAAGACGCTGCGCGACCTCATCAACTATGCGCGCGCCAACCCGGGCAAGCTCAACTACGGATCGGCCGGAAGCGGCACGACGCATCATCTTTCGGTCGAGCTGTTCAAGACGATGACGAAGACGTTCCTGGTGCATATCCCGTATCGCGGCGCCGGCCCGCTGATGGTCGATCTGCTCGCCGGTCAGGTGGACCTCGCGTTCGACGGCATGGGCACTTCAGCCAACCAGGTCAAGGCGGGCAAGCTCATCCCGCTCGCCGTTACCAGCGCGGTGCGCAATCCCGTCCTGCCGAACGTACCCACGGTGCAGGAGGCGGGCGTGCCGGGCTACGAGGTGCGCACCTGGTATGCGCTCTGGGCCCTGAAAGGAACGCCCAAGGAGATCCGCGACCGCATGTACACGGAGACCGTCGCGGCGATGAATCAGCCCGACCTGAAGAGAATCTGGGCCGAGCAGGGGGCCGACGCCGGCGGCATGCCGCCGGACGAGTTCGCCAAGCTGATCCGCAGCGAGATCGCAAAGTGGGCGAAGGTCGTGAAGGACTCGGGAGCGCAGGTGGACAACTGAGCGGCGCTGCACGGCCAATGCCGGCGCCTTGAGCGGTCCATGAATGCGTATTCGTACTTCGCACGCGCGTTCGCTACGCGCGCGCCGCAGTCCTTCCTGGAAGCCGACAACGGTCAGGTCTACACCTATGCGGACCTCGAGCGCGAGACCGGCCGGATCGCGGCATTCCTGACCGGCCTCGGCCTGCGCAAGGGCGATCGCGTCGCCGCGCAAGTCGAAAAATTCCCGCTGGCCCTGTTTCTCTACCTGGGCGCGCTGCGCGCCGGTTTTTGCTTTCTGCCGCTCAATACCGCGTATCAGCGCGCGGAGCTCGCGTATTTCCTGCAGGACGCGGAACCGCGCGTCGTCATCTGCCGCACGCAGGCGGCGGCGAAGCTGGCCAAGCTGTGCGCCCAGGCCGGGGTGCCGCACCTCTATTCGCTCGACGAGGAGGGCGGAGGAACGCTTGCCGATGCGCTGCGCGGCGTGCCGGACGGTTTCGAGGACCCGCCACTTGCAGGGGACGATCTCGCCGTCATCGTCTACACCTCGGGAACGACCGGACGCTCCAAGGGCGCCATGGTGACCCACGGCAACCTGACTTCCAACGCTCAGGTGCTCAAGGACTTATGGCGCTTCACCGAGCACGACGTGCTGCTGCATGCGCTGCCGATTTTCCACGTGCATGGCCTGTTCGTCGCAGTCCATACGGCCCTGCTCGCGGGGGCACGGATGCTCTTTCATCGCAGGTTCGACACCAAGGCGGTGATCGCGGCATTGCCGAGGGCGACCGTAATGATGGGCGTGCCGACTTTCTACACGCGACTGCTCACTGATCCCGATCTGAAGCGCGACGTCGTCCAGCACATGCGGCTGTTTGTGTCGGGCAGCGCGCCACTGCTGCTCGATACCTTCAAGGAGTGGCAGGATCGCACAGGCCACACGATCCTCGAGCGTTACGGGATGTCGGAAGCGGGGATGATTACCTCGAACCCGTATGAAGGAGAGCGGCGCGGCGGCACCGTGGGATTTCCGCTTCCGGGCGTTTCGGTGCGCGTCGCATCCGTCGACGGCCGGGTGCTCGGGCCCGGAGAGGCGGGCGAAGTGCAGATCCGCGGCCCGAACGTCTTTGCCGGCTATTGGCGCATGCCGGAGAAGACGAAGGAAGAGTTCACGGCCGATCAGTGGTTCCACACCGGCGACGTCGGCCAGTGGTCGAGCGACGGCTACCTCTCGATCGTCGGCCGCGCCAAGGACCTGATCATTTCCGGCGGATACAACGTGTATCCGAAGGAGATCGAGCTCGTCATCGACGCGCTGCAGGGGGTGCTCGAGTCGGCGGTGATCGGCGTGCCGGATCCCGATTTCGGCGAGGCGGTCACCGCGGTCGTGGTGCAGCACGACGATGCAGCGCTCGACGAAACGGCGGTGATCGCGCACGTCCGGTCGCAGATCGCGAATTACAAAGTGCCCAAGCGAGTGGTGTTCGTAAAAGAGCTGCCGCGCAACGCGATGGGCAAGGTGCAGAAGAACGTCTTGCGCGACCTCTGCTCGGAAGCGTAGGTCGCTACCACAAGCTGGCAAGCATTCGCGCACTGATCGCATAGAGGAACAGCGCAAACCCGATCCGCAGCGGCCGGACCGGCGCCCAATGCATGAGTCGCGCACCGAGCGGTGCAACGAGCATGCTGGTTACCACGATGAAACCAAGCGCGGGCAAGTAGATGTAGCCGAAACTCCCCGTCGGCAGTCCTTCCGCGCGCAGCCCTTGCACGATGTACCCGATGCTGCCGGCGACCGCGATCGGGAAGCCGTTCGCAGCGGCAGTGCCGATTGCGCGCTTGAGCGGTACGTTGCACCAGCTAAGGAATGGGACCGACAGGAACGCGCCACCGACCGCGAGCAGGCTCGAAAGCCCGCCAA
Source organism: Burkholderiales bacterium (assembly GCA_036007105.1). GTDB lineage: Bacteria > Pseudomonadota > Gammaproteobacteria > Burkholderiales > SG8-39 > 2-02-FULL-66-14. The sequence continues at coordinate 6,159 of DASYPC010000142.1, forward strand.
TCACGGCGCCCACCGCGAATAATCCGGGTGGCCGGGGCAAATCCCGGCCCGGGCGAGGCCTGATCTCGAAGAACATCTGCGTGCCGGCATAGAGCAGAAACACCGCAAAGCTTGTCGCCAGCAAACGCGTAGGCAGGAAGCCCGCCACCAGCGCTGCGCCGAGCGATCCCGCAACAATTCCTGGCGCCATTGCGCGCACCACCGGCCACTCGACCGCGCCGAAGCGGTGGTGTGCGCGTACGCTCGAAAGCGACGTAAAGACGATCGTTGCGAGAGCAGTCGCAAGTGAAAAATGCATCAGATGCTCGGTTGGAAACCCTTTCGCGCTGAAAACGAACACCAGCAGCGGTACCATGATCGCGCCGCCGCCGATGCCCATCAGCCCCGCGAAGAATCCGACCGCTACGCCGATCGCAAGATACGCAGGCCACCAGTCCATCAGCCAGCGCCGAGCAGATGCTCGATCAGTTCTACGAAGCCGGCGCCGCTTTCGCCGCGCGTTACGTAGCGCGGTGGTGCGGCGAGCCTTCCGGCAAAGCGCGTGACGTTCGCGACGCCGATCGAATTCCCGAAGAAAGCGAACATCGGCTCGTCGTTGGGCGAATCGCCCGCGAACGCGAACCGGCGCTGGCTTGCCGAAAGGTCAATCCCAAAGCGCTCCACGAAGAGTTGCCGCGCCATCGAAAGCTTGTCGTAGCCGCCAAACCAGCCGTTGACGTGGATCGAGCTCACCTTCGCGTTCAAGCCGGCTTCGCGCATCAGCGCTGCGATCCGCTCGGCGGCCGCGAGGGGTAGCGCGCGCACGTCTTCGCAATAATCGATCGCGAGGTCGGTTTCGCGGTACGACTGATCGGATGCGAGCGCGCAACCAGGTACTTCCCGCAGGATGCGTTCTGCGATCGCGCCGAGCCGCGCGCGCTTTTGCGCGCGCACATCGTCCGGATCGTGATAGCGCTTGCGCAGCGTTGCCGTGGCTGCGTCGTGCCAGAAGTAGAACGCGCCGTTCTCTCCCACTACGGCATCGACTGGCCAAAGGCGCGCGATCTGGTCGCACCAGCCGGCGGGCCTGCCGGTGATCGGAACGACGAGCCGGCCCGCGGCATTGAGGCGCTCCATCGCTGCGTAGGCGGCGCTGGTCAGCTTGCCGTGCGTGGTGAGCGTGTCATCGAGGTCGAAGACAAGGCCCTGGATGCCATCGGCCCTCCATTCGGCGAGCGGCCGCATCATCCGCCCATTCGTTCCGCGACACGCGCGCGCTGGAGCTCACTCATGTGCAGGCCCGCCTTGGTGCGCCGCCACAGCACATCCCCTGCGGTGCGGGCCCACTCGCTCTCGACGAAATAGGCGAGCTCGCGCTCGGTGAGGTTGCCACCGAAATCTTCACCGAGATCGACCGCGGTTTGCGCGTCGCCCAGCACGTGCGCGGTTCTTTCCCCGTGCCGCCGGAACAGCGCGCGCAGGATTGCGCCCGGAACGCGGGGGTAGCGGGCGGCCAGCGCGGCCCGTACGCCGTCTCGCCCCGACGCGCCGAAATCGCTGCCCGCGAGCGCGGCGCTCGCGGTCCAGGCACCTTTGCAGTCGGGAAAGTAGGGTTGGAGCTTCTCCATCGCATGCTCGGCAAGACGCCGGTAGGTCGTGATCTTGCCGCCGAATACGGACAGCACGGGCGCGCGACCAGCGTCGTCATCGACGCGCAGCGTGTAGTCGCGCGTAACCGCCGAAGGGTCGCTGGAACCGTCGTCGTACAGAGGCCGCACGCCGGCGTAGCGCCACAGCACCTGCTCCGGCCGTGCCGGCTGCGCGAGGTAACGATTCGCTGCGCGACACAGGTAGTCCACCTCTTCGTCGCTCGCCTGCGGCTGCACCGGCTCCTCCACGGCAATGTCGGTCGTGCCGATCAGCGTGAAGCGCCCTTCGTAGGGAATCATGAAGACGACACGCCGATCGTCGTTCTGCAGGATGAACGCATGGTCGCCTTCGTACCGCTTCGGCAGCACGATATGGCTCCCCTTCACCAGCCGCACCGCATCTTGAGAAGGCTGCGCAAGACGCTCGTTCAGAGCCGTCTTTACCCAAGGGCCGGCGGCGTTGACGATCGCGCGCGCTGCGATGCGGCTTCCGTCGGAGAGTTCCGCCTGCCAGTTGCCGTTCTCACGCCGTGCGCTCAGACACTCGGTGCGCAAGAGCACCCGAGCGCCCAGATCGCGTGCGCTCATCGCGTTGGCGATCACCAGCCGCGCATCGTCGACCCGGCAGTCCGAATACTCGAAGCCATGCCTGAAGTCCGGCTTGAGACCCGAATTGAGCGGCGGGCGGTCGAGTCGCACGGCATTCGAGCCGGCAAGCGATGCGCGCCGCGTGAGATGGTCGTACAGGAAAAGACCCGCCCGGATCATCCAGCGTGGCCGCAGCTCGGGCACGTGCGGCATCACGAAGCGGGCCGGCCAGACGAGATGGCGCGCGATCCGCAGCAGCACCTCGCGCTCCGCAAGCGCTTCGGCAACGAGGCGAAACTCGTACTGCTCGAGGTATCGCAGCCCGCCGTGGATCAGTTTTGAGGATGCCGACGACGTAGCGCTGGCGAGGTCGTCTTTCTCGACAAGCAGCACCGAGAGGCCGCGGCCCGCGGCGTCGCGCGCGATTCCTGCGCCGTTGACGCCGCCGCCGATCACGAGCAGATCGTAGACGGCGGGAAGGGGAGCGGGTCGCGGCAAGCGGCGGATTATACGGTGCGCTCGAAAGCGAGCTTCAGCGTAGCTTCGAACGCAGCGCCGTTCCCCGAAGGGAGATTCTCCGCGCGCAACGCTCCGCCGTGAAACTCCGCGATCAACCGCGCAATGTACAGCCCGAGGCCGAGGTGCGGAACGCCGGTCGACGGTGCGCCGCGCAACGATTGCATCGAATCGAAGGAGGAACCGCGCAACACCTCGGGCAGTGCGTGGCCCTCATTTTCGACGCGCAGCGAGACATGATCGCCTTCGCGCGCGAGCGATACGCGCACGGGTGTGCCCGGCGCGGCGAAATCCACAGCGTTCTCGACCAGCTTGTCGAGCATCTGCGCGAGCAGGTCGGGCGCGCCCTGGATCGGCGTCCGGTCTTCGGGCAGAACCAGCTCGAACGGGCGCGGTGCGTACGCCAGCCGGTAGCCCTCGATGCAGCCCTGCACGACCGGAGTCGCGTCGAAAATCTCGCGCAATGCGGCAGCCAGGCCCTGCTCGAGCCTGCTCGCCTCGCTCATGCGGGCGAGGATGGTCGCGAGCCGCGTCAGGCCTTCCTCCGCGCGGGCCAGGTATTTCGCCGACTCGTCCGCCGATTGCGACGCGCGCAGGTTCTCGAGCGACGAGCGCACCACCGCAATCGGCGTTCGCAACTCGTGCGAAAGGCGTCCCGCCATGCCCTCGAGATAGTTGTTGTAGCGCGCCAGGCGCGAGAGAACGGTCGTGAATCCGCGCGACAGATCGCCGATCTCGTCCTGCGCGTCCGACGCCGTAAGGAGCCGCGTCACTCTGCCCTTGGCATCGATCGCGGCTTCGGCTTCCTCGCTCAGGCGACGAATGCGATTGGAGATCCGGCTCGCGAACCACAGCAGCACGGCAGCAACCAGCGCAAACGCGGCGAGCGTGAGAATGAGCAGGCGTTCCAGCGCCTGGTTGCGCAGCGATGCGATCCGGCCGGTGGTCTCTTCGACGACGACCGCCCCGTGTACCGCATCGCCGACCCAGATCGGATGCGCGGCCGAAACGATCAGCGTGACGCCGTCGAGACTATGGCGGGAGCGCGTGCTGGAGGCGCCTTGCAGAGCCGCAGCGATCTCACGGCTTGCGGCAAATGCTTCGTCGGCGATCGCCTCGTCGAATTCCTCGCCGGGCGCCCCCACCAGCCAGCCCAGCAGCCACTGCACGAACCCTGTCGTCTCGGGCTCGCTGCGCTTCAGCGATCCGGCGAGCGCAAGTACCCGGTAGTCGCGGCTGACCACCCAGATCCGCGAGCTCGCGCGCTGCAAGCCTTTGAGAATCGCCGCGATCTCCGTGTCCGGGGCTGCGGCTTCATCGACTTGCGTGCGCGGTGCGCCGGTCAGTCGCTGCAGTTCGCGCTCGGCCTGGCGGCGCAATTCCGATTCGTCCGGTGGCCGGTAGGCGAGCAGCTGCGGGCGGTCGTGCAGCGCGGTCGCAACCGCTCGAGCCGTGGCCGCGAGCGCCTGCTCCTGTGCAGCGAGCAGGAAGCGCTCCATCTCGCGCACATAGCGGTAACCGGCCCATGGCAGCACCAGCAGAACGAGCGCGACGAGCGCGAGCTTGGCGCGCAGCGTAAACCGGACCAACCTCAGACCTTCCAGCGGTAGCCCAGGCCGTAGACGGTCTCGATCCCGTCGAACGCCGGGTCGGCGGCGAGAAACTTGGCGCGCACCCGCTTGACGTGCGAGGTGACGGTGGCGTCGTCCACCACGAGCTCCGCGTCGCGCATCAGCTGCTCGCGGTTCTTGACGTGCCCCGGGTGCCGCGCAAGGGAGTGCACGATCCAGAATTCCGTCAGCGTGAGTTCGATCTTCCCGCCCCGCCATTGCGCGCTGAAGCGCTTGAGATCGAGCTCGAGCGCCCCGCGCTCAAGGCGCTCCTCGATGGGCTTATCTTCCTGGAGCGCGTCGACGCGTCGAAAGAGCGCGCCGATCCTCGCCATCAGATGCGGCAGGCTCACGCCCTTCGTGAGGTAGTCGTCGGCCCCAAGCCGCAATCCCGAAACCACGTCGAAATCCGAGTCGCGTGCGGTGAGAAACACGATCGGCAGCTGCGCCGAAAGGACGCGCAGCTCGCGACAGAGCGCAAAACCGCCCTCGGTCTCGTCGCCGAGGCCGATATCGATCACCGCCAGATCGGGCAGCCGGGCGCGAAACGCTTCCATCGCCTCGCGCCGGCCCGCGTACGCGGCGACGTCATAGCCGTGGCGGCGCAGCGCGTCCGTATAGTTGGCGCGGATGGCCGGTTCGTCCTCGACGAGCGCGATGCGGCGGGGCATGCCGGGGGAATATACCGGAATGCCGCCTGTCATTTTCCCGCCACCTTTCTTCCTTAGCCTGTCATCGAGCGCACTCCCGGTTTGCCGGTTCCGGGCATTGAATGCACGTACGCAAAGGAGAACAGCAAATGACCAGAACCCGGATGATCGCCGCGGAAATCGTTGCCCAGGTCGCGCTCGCCGCTGCGATCGGGATTTGCGCCAGCATCGTGCTCGCGGGCGCCGCGCTGTTGCTCGCGGGCAGCGCGCCCGCATGAACTACGGCGAGGTCGCACTCGGCGTGGAGTGCGCGCTCCCGGCTCGCTTCGAGGCGAGCACCCGCCGCAGGCGCTCCAGGTCCTTGCCGCTCTGGCTGCTGTTCGTCCTTGCGGCCGGGGCGATTCTGTAGACCCAGAAAGAACCGCGGCGGCGAGCGCAGCCAGGATAGAAAGGAGGCCGGGAAATCGCTTCCGGCTGCGCCCGCCCGCTTCGGCAGCCCTTGCCGAAAATCGGCGGACACGCTCCAATTCCGCCTATGGGCGAAGCGCTGACGCTGGTCATCGGAAACAAGAACTATTCCTCCTGGTCCATGCGCGCGTGGGTCGCGCTGCGCGGCTGTGGAGTTGCATTCACCGAAAGGCTGCTGAAATTCGAATCGCAGGGCTGGCGGGACCACATCGCCACGCTTTCGCCGTCCGGGCTCGTGCCGGTGCTGTGGGAGGGTGAGCCCGGCGCCGGATTCGCGACCTGGGACACGCTGGCGATCATCGAACGTGCCCATGAGTTGTCGCCGAGCTCCGGGGTTTGGCCCGCAGATCCTCGCGCCCGTGCCCGCGCCCGCTCGATCTGCGCGGAAATGCACGGCGGCTTTCGTGCGCTGCGCGGGGCCATGCCGATGAACATCCGCAGTCGCTACCCGGGAAAGGGAATGAATCCGGACGTCGCCAAGGATATCGACCGCGTTACTGCGCTCTGGGGGGCGGCGAGAAAGCAGTTCGGTAGGGGCGGACCTTATTTGTTCGGTGCGTTTTCGGCCGCGGACGCCTATTTCGCGCCGGTCGCATCACGTTTCGCGACGTATGGCGTTGAGCTCGCCGGCCAGGTGAAGGACCTTCAGCAGGCGCTGCTCGAGGCGCCTGCCGTCCGAGCTTGGGCGGCCGAGGCGGTCAGGGAAACCGAATTTGTTGCGGAGGACGAGCCCTACGCCACGGCCCCAGGGCGTTGAGGGCACGACCTGCTGGACGTGCCAGGGATAGTAAAGGTACGCTTGCGGTGCTCGTCCTAATAAGGGGGAAACCGCGTGACATCGTTTCGAAGCCGCTTGGCCGGGCTTCTCGTTCTTTCTGCGCTCGGGACCCCTGTTTTCGCCGCCCCGGCGGACGACCTAAAGGCACTGCTCGAGAAGGGGCAGGCCGCCGAAGCGTACGACCTCGGCCGCCAGCACGAGGATCAGCTCGGCAACCCGTTCTTCGATTTTTACTTTGGGGTCGCCGCAATCGGCGCCGGACGGGCGGGCGAAGGCGTACTCGCGCTCGAGCGCTTCGTCGTGAATGCGCCCGACAACATCAATGGCCGGCTCGAGCTCGGCCGCGGCTACTTCGTGCTCGGCGAAGACGCGCGCTCGAAACAGGAGTTCGAGTTCGTGCTCGCCGCCAACCCGCCGCCCGAAGTGCAGGCGAACGTGCAGCGGTTCCTCGATGCGCTGCGCTCGCGCGAGTACCTGTACCGGCCTACCCAGGGCTTCTGGCTCGAGGCAGGTCTTGGCTACGACTCCAACGCCAACGCCGGCATCGGCAATTCGTCGATCACGCGCTGGACGATTCCGCTGATCATCAACTCGGCGGGCGTCAAGCAATCCGACAGCTTCACTACGCTCGGCGCGGGATTCGCGTTCAGCCATCCGATCCAGCCCGGGCTCTTCGCGGTCGTCTCGGGCGCATACGACGGCAAGTACCATCATTCGGAATCCCGGCTGGACCAGGAAGCACTCGGCGTAAACGGCGGACTGACCTGGATTCGCGAGAAGGACGTCTGGCGCCTTGGTGCCGGGTTCTCCACACTTCGCGTCGAGAGCGACAGGTTCCGCGACATCTGGTCGCTGTCGGGCGAATGGCACCGGCAGCTCGACGAGATTCGCGCCGTCAACGTATTCGCGCAATACGCGGATTTTTCGTATACGGGCGCGAACGCGGCAAGGGATTCCGGCCTGGTGACGCTGGGCGCCGGGTATCGACACGCGCTACAGATGCCGATGCAGCCGCTGCTGAGCGCAAGCGCGTACATCGGCAGGGAGGATGTGCGGGGTGCGGATCGCCCCGACCTCTCGCGCGATCTCTACGGGCTGCGGCTCTCGGCAAGCCTGACGCCGGCTCCGAAGTGGGCCCTGCAGGGCGGTGTTTCGTACCAGACGAGCCGCTACGACGGCGGCGCACCTTCGCCCGTCATCGGCTTGCCGCCCGAGCCGACGCGCAAGGACGATTACTACGCGCTCGATGTGACGCTTTCGTACGCGCTTACGCGCAATTGGACGCTCAAGGGAGAGCTGATCGTATCGCGCAACGCTTCGAACGACGCGCTCTCCGACTACCGGCGCGAAGTGATCGGATTCAAAGCGCGCTACGAATTCAAGTAACTGGGTAAGGAGCTTTGCGATGGAAACTCGACTGAATCTCTGCGCGCTGGCGTTTGCAGGCATGTATCTGTGGGCGTCCTCGGCGCTGCCGGCCGAAGCGATCGGACGCGTGCTCATGACCGCAGGGGAGACGAGCGCGTTGCGCGACGGCAAGGTCGTTCCGCTGACGTTCGGCTCATCGGTCGAGGCCCGCGACACGCTGCAGACCGGGCAGCGCAGCAACCTTCAGGTGCGGCTCAGCGACGAGTCGATCCTCTCGCTGCGCGAGCAGACGCAGATGCGGATCGAGGACTACAAGTACAGCGGCAAGGACGAAGGCGACGAGTCGGCTGTCTTCCGGCTCGTCAAGGGCGCCTTCCGGACCGTGACCGGGATCATCGGCCGCCGCGATAACAGCAAGTACGCGGTACGCACGCCCTCGGCGACGATCGGGATTCGCGGCACGATGTACGCGGCCGGCGTTTGCGACAAGAGCTGCTTCAACCCCGACGGCAGCCCCGCGCCCGATGGCCTCTACGGCATGGTCATCGGTCAATCGCACGGCACCAACAGGCTCTCGCTCACAAACAAGGCGGGCGAATCGACCCTTCGGCAGGGCCAGATTTTCTTCGTCGCGAACGATTCGAGCGCGCCGCAGTTGCTGCTCGAGCCGCCGGCACATCTGATCGACAGCCTTGCCGGCGCGGGCAAGGCCGATCGCCCGACCGCGGCCGCGCTCGGCATGCCGGGCGCGAGCGAAGGCGCGATCGCGGGAGCGCTCGGTGGATTGGGTGACGCCGGAGTCGGGGGTATTTCCGCCGATAGCCGGCCCAATGCGTTGCCGAGCTCGCTCGCGCAAGTCGCGCTCGTCTCCATTAACTTCAATACGTTTCAGCCGACGCAAAACCTCGGGCCGGGCGGACTGCCGTCGGACGTCATCACCACGCTCAACGTGAGCGGGCCTGTCTTCGTGAATATCGGCGGCACGGGCATCGTGCGTGGTCAGATGCTGTGGACGACGACCGCGGATATGGACCTGCACATGATCACTCCGGACGGCCAGGAGGTGGCGTACTTCAATCGCACAGTGAACTTTCCGGCATCGGCCCCGACCGCGACCGCCACGCTCGACGTCGACAACACGGTAGGCATCAACCATCCGACCGCCGTAACCACGTTTCAGGGCGTGCGCAGTGCGGTCGAAAACATCAGCGTGACCGGGTCTTCAGTACCAGCGGGTGACTACAGGTTCTTCACGCGCAATTTCAGCGGCGTGACGACCGCGCCGATCTTGCTCGTCACGGGCGATAACGGCGTCACGAGCCGGCGCTTCGACGTGCCTGCGCTGACGAGCGGAGCCACCTCGCAGAACTACTTCGTCACGCGTACTCCGGCCGGAACCGCAACCTATAGCGGACCGCGGTAGCACACGCCGCGTCCGCTATTTCTTTCTCATCTTGCGGATCGCGGCGATCTGCGCAGCGAGGTTTGCCATCTCCGCGGTAGCGGCGGCTACGCCGACCGCATCCTTGGCGTTCGCGCGCCT
>DASYPC010000143.1:0-2847 GCA_036007105.1 Burkholderiales bacterium
CTTGCCGAGAAGCTGACGGCGAAGTGGATCCGGCACTGCATGCCGGAACTGAAGAGGCAACGCACGTTCGTCTGACGGGGCGCGCTGGGCATAGCGCTCTATCTGGTGCGCGGCACTTTCTGAACCGTAGCGTCAATCCTCCATTCCGACGAGTCGCAGTCCCTCATAGAGGCGTTCCCGCAGCAACAGATACTTCGGGTGCTCGCTGAGCGCTTCGCGACGCAGCGCAGCAATGCCGACGCCAGGCCGCATCTCGCGGAACTCTTCCAGCGCAGCACGCGCTTCCTCCATCCGGCCGGCAAGCGCGCAGGCAGAAGCAAGCACGTAGCGTGCAAACGCAAGGTGCGGCATCTCGACGCAGCACAGCTTTATGTGGCGAACAGCCTCCTCGTAATCTCCGAGATACAGCGGTACGGCGCGGACCTCATGGCGCAGGTTTCCGCACAAACATCCCCCGCGCAACACAATCTCGTCCGCCATCGCACCCTCCCTGGCTGCACGCGGATGCTACGCTCGGGTCCCTTCGACGTCCATGGACCGCAGCAAGCGCGAATGACCGAGCGCCCTGCTCGAATTCTTCCCGTCATCATCCTTTCACAGTTCGCCGGCACGTCGTTGTGGTTTGCCGGCAACGCAGTGCTGGGCGACGTGCAGCAGCAGTGGGGTCTGGCGCCGGACGCTCTCGGCTACGTCACCTCTGCCGTACAGGCCGGCTTCATCGTCGGGACTCTCGTGTTCGCGTTCTTCGCGCTTGCGGATCTGTTTTCGCCGCGTATCGTGTTCTTCGCCTGCTCGCTGCTCGGCGCGCTTTGCAACGCTGCAACCGGAGTGCTCGCCGAAGGCGTTCTGTCGCTGGTCGCGATGCGCTTCTGTACCGGGTTCTTTCTCGCCGGCATCTACCCAGTCGGGATGAAGATCGCCGCCGGCTGGTTCGAGCGCGACCTGGGCAACGCGCTCGGGTTCCTTGTGGGCGCGCTCGTCGTCGGCACGGCGTTTCCGCACCTGTTGCGTGGGCTCGGCCACGCGATGCCGTGGGAGAGCGTGATGCTGGGCGTCTCGGCGATCGCTGCGGCCGGCGGGGTGCTGATGCTGGCGCTGGTGCCCGACGGGCCGTACCTGAAGAGGGGCGCGCGCTTCGATCCGAAAGCGTTTGCCTCGATCTTCCGCTCGCCTGCGTTCCGGGCTTCGTCCTTCGGCTACTTCGGGCACATGTGGGAGCTCTACGCGTTCTGGGCGTTCGTTCCGGTGGCGCTTGCCGCGCACGCTCGCGCCGCAGACTTCAACGTGCCGCTGTGGAGCTTCGCAGTCATTGCAGCCGGAGTACTCGGATGCGCGGGCGGCGGGCTCGTATCGCTCCGCGCAGGGAGCGCACGGGTCGCATTCGCGCAACTCACGGGCTCGGGGCTGTGCTGCGTGCTCTCGCCGCTCGTTTTTCTCGCGCCGACGCCGTTCTTCCTTGCATTTCTGCTCTTCTGGGGAATCGTCGTCGTCGGGGATTCGCCGCAGTTCTCGGCGCTCAACGCACGCTACGCGCCGCCGGCGCTCGTCGGCTCCGCACTGACGATCGCTAACTGCGTCGGATTCGCGCTCACCATTCCGGCCATCCAGCTCCTCAGCTTCGCCGTGCAGCCTCTTGGAGCGCAGTACGTGTTCCTGCTGCTTGCCCCCGGCCCGGTACTCGGTCTGCTCGCGCTGCGGCCGCTGCTGCGCTGAGCTATGCTTGTCGATATCTTCAACATTCCATGCGGAGAATCTCATGGCGACTGTGAACTTCAGCGTGCCGCAAGACGTGAAGCGGGCGTTCAATCAAACCTTCGCGGGCGAAGACAAGAGTGACGTGCTGACCCGGCTGATGCGGCAGGCCATCGAAGAACGAAAGCGCCAGCAGCGCCGCGGTGCCGCGATCGGCGCGTTACTACGGTTGCGGAAGCGGGTCCGTCCCGCAAGCGAGCGCGAGATCCGTGATGCGACGCGGGCGGCTCTCGCGGACGAGTAAACTCAGCGACTCGGCCGGTTTCATGCCCGCCTACGCCCGCCCGACCCGCATTGAAGACGCACTCGCGATGCTCGCGCGCGGCGGCCGCACGGTCCTCGCCGGCGGAACGGATTTCTACCCTTCCCGCGTCGGCACGACACCCCGCGAGGACGTGATCGACGTGACTGCGCTCGACGAGCTGCGCGGGATCGAAGAGCGCGAGGCGGACTGGCGGTTCGGTGCGACGACCACGTGGACCGAAGTGCTCGAAGCCAATCTCCCGCCGCTCTTCGACTGCCTCAAGCTCGCGGCGCACGAAGTCGGCGGCATGCAGATCCAGAATTCGGGCACGCTCGCGGGCAACCTCTGCAACGCATCGCCGGCCGCGGACGGCGTGCCGCCACTGCTTGCGCTCGACGCAAAGGTCGAGCTCGCGAGCGCGGGGACACGAAGGACTCTGCCTCTCGAGCAGTTCATTCTCGCTCCGCGCACGACCGCACTGCGCTCGAACGAACTGGTAAGCGCGCTCATCATTCCCAAGCCCAGGCATGAGGCCCGCAGCGACTTCCTCAAGCTGGGGGCGCGCAAGTACCTCGTGATCTCGATCGCGATGGTGGCTTCGGTACTCGAGGTCGCGAACGGCACGGTGCGCGCCGCCCGAATTGCGGTCGGCTCCTGCTCACCGGTTGCGCGGCGCCTGCCGACACTCGAGAAGGCGCTGATCGGAAGACCGCTCGACCGGAACCTCGGCGCCTGCCTGGCGCCCGAGCATCTCGCGCCCCTCTCCCCGATCGATGATGTGCGCGCCAGTGCGACGTATCGTGCCGAAGCGGCAGTCACGCTGATCCGGCGGTCGCTGGAGCGGCTCGCAT
>DASYPC010000144.1:0-2970 GCA_036007105.1 Burkholderiales bacterium
ACCGCTCCGTTTCCTCGCCCGTGTAGCCGAGGCCGCGGAGAATCTCAATCGAGTGCTGGCCGTGCGCCGGCGCCCGGAAATTCACTCGCCCAGGCTCAGACGTAAACTGGATGGGGATGCCGATATGGTCCCAGCCGCGCTCGTCCTTGAGGACCATGCCGCGCGCCTTGAAGTGCGGATCTTCCAGCATCTCGGGCAGCGTCCTTACCGGCGCGAACGCGATGTCGCGTCTCTTGAACCACTCGATCCACTCTGCCTTGGTCTTCGCCTTGAACGTGGTTCGAAAGAATTCCCTGACCGGATCCTGGCCCCTGCCCGGTGGCAGCTTGCACAGCTCGATCAGGTCCGGACGGCCGAGCGCAGTCAGCAGGTTCGTAGCGAACTTGATCTCGGCCGCGCCGAGCACGACGAAATCGCCGTCGCACGTTTCGTAGATGTTGTACATCGCGTTGCCGCCGAGCGAGCGCTCCTCGCTGAGGTCCGGCTGGCGGCGCTGCGCCATCGCAGTTCCGAGGTTGTTCGGCATGCAGGCGACCAGGCTGTCCGCCATCGCGATGTCGAGGTAATCGCCGCGCCCGGTCTCCTTTCTGCGGTAGAGCGCCATCAGCACGCCGGAAAGACACATCATCGAGGAAAGCATGTCGGCGTTCGCGATTCCGGGAATAGCGGGCTTTCCGTCCTGTCCGCGGTTCAGCGACAGGACGCCTGCCATCGCTTCGGTACCGAGGTCGTGCGTCGCGAGGCCGCTGTACGGCCCGCTCTGGCCGAACGCCGAGATCGACGCGTAGACGATCCGCGGCGCGCGTGCCGCAACCTGCTTGTAACCAATACCGAGACGGTCGACGACACCCGGCCGGAAGGCTTCGACGAATACGTCCGATTTTTCGGCGAGCCTGAGCAGCACCTCTACGCCGGCCGGGTCCTTCAGGTTGAGCGCGAGGCTCTTCTTGCCGCGATGCGTATTCGAGAAATAGACGCTGACGCCGTCGCGCTTGTCGCCGATCTCGCGGTTCGGCTCGCCTTCGTGAATCGACTCGACCTTGATGACCTCGGCGCCGTGGTCGGCCATGAACTGCGTCATCAGCGGTCCCGGCAGGAACAGCGACAGGTCGATGACGCGAATTCCCTCCAGCTTCATCAGACCACCCCGCTTGCCTTCAGCTGCGCGATCTCCGATTTGCCGTAGCCGAGCTCGCTCAGCAGCGCATCGGTATGCGCACCAAGCTTCGGCGCTGGGCGCGCAGGCAGCGGCTCATCGATGCGGAACGGGCTTGCGACCAGCTTGAAGCCGGGCTTTGCCGGGTGGTCGAACACCTGCACGCCACCGCGCTCGAGAAAGTAAGGATTCTCGAGAGCCTTCGCCATGTCGTACACAGGACCGCAGGGCACCGATCCCTGCAGCTCTTTCAGCCACGCGGCAGTGCTTCGCTTCGCGAATATCGCGTCGAGAATCTTCGTCAGCTCGTCGCGGCGCTCGCGTCTCGATCCATAGTCGCGAAATTCGGCCTTCAGCTCCTGGCGGCCGAGCTTGTCGCACAGCAGCTCCCAGAAACGCTGCGTCTGCGCCATGATGAAGATCCAGCCGTCCTGCGTCCGATAGAGCTGCGAGGGCACGATGAACGGATGCGCCGAGCGCGGCTCGCGGCGCGTCTCCAGCCCTTCGTTCAGGTACCACGCGGCCGGATAGTTCAGCATGTGCATCGCCACGTCGTAGAGCGATACGTCGAGGTCTCTCCCTTTCCCGGTGCGCCGCGCCTCGAGAATGCCCGCGAGGAGCGCGAGCGCGCACGTCGTGCCGGTGGAGTAGTCGACGACCGAGAGGCCCATCCGCGCAGGAGGCCCGTCGGGCTCGCCGGTGACCGAGAGGTACCCGGCTTCCGCCTGCATCAGGTAGTCGTAGCCTGGCCAGGATTTTCTCGTCCCGTCGCGACCGTAGGCGGATAGATGCGCGCAGACGATCTTCGGACTGGCGCCCGCGAGATCGCGATAGGTGACCCCGAGCTTCTCGGGCTGGTCGCCGCGCAGATTGCTCATCAAGCCGTCCGCGGTCGCGGCGAGCTTGTGCAGCACGTCCCTGCCATCGGGGTGCTTGAGATTCAGACTGAGCGATTTCTTGTTGCGGTTCAGCGCCTGGAAAAAATGGCTGTCCCCTTCGCCAAGAAAATACGGGCCCACCGCACGCGAAACGTCTCCGCCGCCCGCGCGCTGCTCGATCTTGATCACTTCGGCGCCGAGATCCGCGAGGTGTGCGCTGCCGAACGGCCCGGCGCCGTAGACCTCGAGCGCGAGGACGCGCACGCCCTCGAGCGGCAGCATCAGATGCGGTTCCGCTCGATCAGCTGGCGGGCGATGATGATGCGCTGCATCTCGTTCGTCCCTTCGCCGATGCACATCAGCGGCGCGTCGCGGTAGTAGCGCTCGACGTTGAACTCGGTCGAATAGCCGTAGCCGCCGTGGATGCGCAGCGCCTCGATGCTGTTCTCGAGCGCCGCCTCGGATGCGAAGTATTTCGCCATGCCCGCTTCCATGTCGCAACGCTCGCCCGAATCGTAGGCGCGCGCTGCGCTCTCCAGCAGCAGGCGTGCGGCTTCGCAGCGCGTCGCCATCTCGCCCAGCTTCAACTGGATCGCCTGATGCTCGCAGATCGGCTTGCCGAAGCTCTTGCGCACCTGGGAATATGCGACTGCCTCCTTAAGCGCCGCATTGGCAACCCCGACGCCGCGCGCCGCTACATTGATGCGTCCGAGCTCGAGGCCGCCGACGGCGTGGTGAAAGCCGCGCCCCTCGACCCCGCCGATCAGGCAGTCCGCCGGCACGCGGTAGTCGTCGAAGACGAGCTCGGCGGAATCGATCCCCTTGTAGCCGAGCTTCTCCATTTTGCGCGAGACGCGAAAGCCTGCGCGCTTCTCCGCGAGGAACAGGCTCATCCCCTTGTGGCGAGGCTCGGCGGCGGGATCGGTCTTGACGAGA
>DASYPC010000145.1:0-6463 GCA_036007105.1 Burkholderiales bacterium
CGACGTCGGGTCGAGCCCGACCCAGCCTGCGCCCGGGAGGTAGACCTCGCACCACGCGTGCAGGTCGGTGAAATCGGCGGCTGGTCCGGAGGGTCCGTCGAGCGATTTTACGTCCGGCGTGAGCTGGATCAGGTACCCTGAAACGAAGCGTGCGGCAAGCCCGAGGTGACGCAGCAGCTGCACCAGCAGCCACCCCGAATCGCGGCACGAACCGCTCGCGTTCTGCAACGTCTCCTCCGGCGTCTGCACGCCGGCTTCCATTCTTATCAAGTACTGGATGTCCTTCGCCAGCTGGCGATTCAGCTCGACGAGGAACTCGACCGACTGCCGCGGTGCGCGCGGAATCGAAGCGAGATAGTCGCTGAACAGCGGCGTCGGCTCCATCTTCACGAGATAGGGCCCGAGCTCGCGCACCTGCGAGACGTCGTAGCGGAACGGGATGCTGTCGGCGCTCGGCTCGAGGAAGAAGTCGAACGGATTGATCACCGACATCTCGGCAACCAGGTCGACGGCGACCTCGAATTCCCGTGTCTTGTCGGGGAACACGACCCGCGCCAGATAGTTCGCCTGGGGATCCTGCTGCCAGTTGACGAAGTGCTTCGCGGGCGTGACGCGCATCGAGTAGGCGTGCACCGGCGTGCGTGCGTGCGGCGCGGGGCGCAGGCGGATCACCTGCGGGCCCAGGTGCACCGGCCGGTCGTAGCGATAGCGCGTGACGTGGTTGAGCGCGACGTGGATCGACATCGTCTAGGCGGCGCCAAGATAGGAGCGCTGGATGCGCACGCCGAGCGCGGCGAAATCCTCGAGACATTTCTCCAGGTACTCGTGCAGGCCGTCCTGGAAGATCTCCTCGATGTGCGCGTGCGTGAGGCGCGCATTGAGCTCGCTGGCGAGGCGCTTCGCCGGAGCGTCCTGCTGGCCGCGGATGCGCCCGAGCGCGATCGTGATCTGCTCGAGGCACGCAGCGAGCGAGCGCGGCATGCGCCGCTCGAGGATCAGCAGCTCCGCCACCTTGATCGGCAGGATCTGGTCGCGATACAGCGTGCGGTAGGTCTCGAACGAGGACACCGACCGGAGCAGCGCCGTCCACTGGTAGTAGTCGAGCGCGCCGCCGACGTCGGCCACGCTCGGCAGCAGGATGTGGTATTTGACATCGAGGATGCGCGCGGTGTTGTCGGCGCGCTCGAGAAACGTGCCGATGCGCGAAAAATCGAATGCCTCGCCGCGCACGATCGTGCCGTAGGTCACGCCGCGAAACAGGTGGCTGCGTTCCTTCACCCAGTCGAAGAAGCGCGTCGCGCCCGCACCGTCGAGGCGGTCGCGGCGGATGCCGCGCATCTCGATCCACGTGGCGTTCAGCGTCTCCCACATCTCGGAGGTGATCTGCCAGCGCACTTCGTGCGCGCTCTCGCGCGCGAGGCGCAGGCAGGAGTAGATCGAAGACGGGTTCTCGACGTCGAGGGCGTGGAATTCGATCAGGTGTTTCAGCGACAGCGAGCCGTAGCGCGCAAAGAAATCCTCCGCGGTGTCGGTGATGGTCAGCGGCGCGATCAGATTCTGCTGCTGCACCTCGCGCGTGCCGAAGACCGCGAGATCCGACGTCACGCCGAGGATCCTCGCCATGTTCTCGGCGCGCTCCATCTGGCGCGACATCCAGAAGATGCGGTCGGCGACGCGCGACAGCATGCTAGTCCACGACCCATGTGTCTTTCGTCCCGCCGCCCTGCGACGAGTTGACGACCAGCGAGCCGGCCTTCAGCGCGACGCGCGTCAGCCCGCCGGGGACGAGGCGCACTTCCTTTCCGGAGAGCACGAACGGCCGCAGGTCGACGTGGCGCGGCGCAATGCCGCGCTTGACGAACGTCGGGCAGGTCGAGAGCGAGAGCGTCGGCTGCGCGATGTAGTTGCCGGCATTCGCGCGCAGGCGCGCCCGGAACGCCTTGATCTGCGCCTTGGTCGACGCCGGGCCGACCAGCATGCCGTAGCCACCCGAGCCCTGCACTTCCTTGACCACCAGCTCGTCGAGGTGGCCGAGCACGTACTTCAGATCATCGGCGTCGCGGCATTGCCAGGTCTGGACGTTGGAGAGGAGCGGCTCCTCGCCGAGGTAGAAGCGGATCATCTCGGGGACGTACGGATAGATCGACTTGTCGTCCGCGACCCCGGTGCCGATTGCATTGGCGAGCGAGACATTGCCGGCGCGGTACGCGGCGACCAGACCCGGCACTCCGAGCACCGAGTCGGGCCGGAACGCCTGCGGATCGAGGAAAGCATCGTCGATCCGGCGGTAGATCACGTCGACGCGCTGCGCGCCGGTCGTCGCGCGCATGTAGACGTAATCGTCCTTGACGAACAGATCCGCGCCCTCGACCAGCTCGACGCCCATCTGCTGCGCGAGGAATGCGTGCTCGAAGTAGGCGCTGTTGTGCTGCCCGGGCGTGAGCACGACCACGCTCGGATCGCGCCGCAGGCGTGGCGGCGCCGCAGCGCGCAGCGTCTCCAGCAGCAGCGCCGGATACTGCTCCACCGGCTGTACCGGCTGGCGCGCGAAAAGCTCCGGAAAGAGCCGCAGCATCATCTTGCGGTTCTCGAGCATGTAGGACACGCCCGAAGGCGTGCGCAGATTGTCCTCGAGCACGTACCAGCGGCCGTCCTCGTGCCGCACGAGGTCGATCCCGGCGATGTGCGAGTACACGCCGTTCGGCAGGTCGAGCCCGCGCATCACAGGCTGGTAGGCGTTGTGCATCGTCACCTGCTCGGCAGAGATCTTGCCGGCCTTGAGGATTTCCTGGTCGTGGTAGATGTCGTGCAGGAACCGATTGAGCGCTGCGACGCGCTGCTTCAGGCCGCGCTCGAGCGCCTCCCACTCGGCCTTCGGGATCACGCGCGGCACGATGTCGAACGGGATCAGCCGCTCGTCGCCCTGCTTGTCGCCATAGACGGCGAACGTGATGCCGACGCGATGGAACAGCAGGTCCGCTTCGCGCCTTTTCTCGGCGACGCGCGCGGCCGGGGTCTCGGCGAGCCAGTCCGCGAGCGGTTGGAAGTGCGGCCGCACCTCGCCGTTCGGCTCGCGCATCTCGTCGTAGTGGTGCCGTTCCACGGACTTAGCGCCGGAAAATAGGGTACGTCCCCATTTTCTAGTAGGCGAGCCAGCGCGGACGCTTGGCGGAGATCACCTTGGTGTTGACGCCGACCCAGCTCAGGCCGCCGAACAGCCGCCCGTGCTCGATCTTCATGCAGCGGTCCAATACCGTCTCGAGGCCAGCCGCGCGCGCACGGGCGGCCGCCGCCTCGTTCTTCACGCCGAGCTGCTGCCACAGCACCTTGGCGCCGATGGCGATTGCGTCCTCGGCGATCGGAGGCACGTCGTCGGTTTTGCGAAACACGTCCACGACGTCGACCTTGTCGGTGATCTCGCGCAAGCCCGCGAAGCAGCGCTCGCCGAGAATGCTCTTGCCGGCGTAGCGCGGGTTGACCGGGACGATCCGGTAGCCGTGCTCCTGCAGGTATTTCGCCGCGAAGTAGCTTGGCCGGAACCAGTCGGCCGAGAGGCCGACGACCGCGATTACATGGTTCTCGCGCAGCAGCCTGCGCAACGTGTTGATGTCGTCCATGGGGGAGCGCGAATTATAATCGCTGCATCGCAGCGTACGGGGAGGAAAACGATGAACGCGCCACATCCACAGGTCGTCGCCGTGCTCGAGCGCGTCGCACGCTCGCCGCTGCCGCTCTATCACACGCTGCCTCCGTTCGTGGCGCGACGCATCTACCGCGATACGCGCTCGGTCCTCGCGCCACCGACGCCCGAGGTCGCCGAAGCGAAGCTGATGCTGGCGCCGGGGCCGGAGACCGCGGTGATGATGCGCGCCTACCGGCCCAAAGGAGCGGCGCGAGACGAAGTTCTTCCCGCGCTCGTCTACTTTCATGGCGGCGGGTACGTGATCGGGGATCCGGACACGCATGACGTGCTCTGCCGGCAGCTCGCGAACGGGGCGCGCTGCGCAGTGTTCTCGGTGGATTACCGGCTTGCGCCGGAGGCCCGGTTTCCGGCGGCACTCGACGATTGCGTCGCCGCCACGCGCCATGTGTGGGCGCAGGCGAAGGAGCTGCTGGTGGATCCGCAGCGCATCGCGGTCGGCGGCGACAGCGCCGGTGGCAACCTGGCGGCCGTGACTTCGCTGATCGCGCGCGACGCGGGTGCGCCGAAGATCTGCTTCCAGCTGCTCATCTATCCGGGGATCGACATGCGTGCGGTGCACCCTTCGCACGAGCGCAACGGCGAGGGCTATCTGCTCACGAAGCACACCATCAAGTACTTCATGGATCACTATCTGCCGCGCGTCGAGGATCGCGCCGACTGGAGAGCGTCGCCGCTGCTGGCGAAGAGCCTCGCGGGGTTGCCGCCTGCGTTTCTGCTGACCGCCGGCTTCGACCCGCTCGTCGACGAGGGACGCGAATATGCGGAGCGCCTGGCGAAGGAGGGGAACGAGGTCTCGTATCGCGAATACCCGGACATGATCCACGGCTTCATCACGTTCGGCGGCGTGCTCGACACTGCGAACGAGGCGGTCGCCGAGTGCTGCACGAAGCTGCGCAGCGCGTTCGAGCTTGTCACGGCGTGACGCAGCCTCGTCACGGCGGCAGGATTCTCGCCGATGCGCTCGCGGCGCACGGCGTGAAGGTCGCGTTCGGCGTCCCGGGCGAGAGCTACCTTCCGGTGCTCGACGGGCTGCACGACCATCGCGAGCGCCTGCGCTTCATCGTCTGCCGCCAGGAAGGCGGCGCGTCGTACATGGCGGAAGCGTACGCCAAGATGACCGGCGAGCCGGGCGTGCTCTTCGTCACCCGCGGCCCGGGCGCGACCAACGGCTCGGTCGGCGTTCACACCGCCATGCAGGATTCGACGCCGATGGTCGTCTTCGTCGGGCAGGTCGGAAACGACATGGCCGAGCGCGAGGCATTCCAGGAGATCGATTACCGGCGCATGTACGGGCCGCTCACCAAATGGGTCGGGCAGATCGATCGTGCGGAGCGGATCCCCGAGTACGTCAGCCATGCGTTTCACACGGCGATGGCCGGGCGTCCGGGGCCGGTGCTGCTTGCGCTTCCCGAGGACATGCTGTTCGCGGAAGCCTCGGTGCAGGACGCACCGCGCTATCGCACCGTGCGCGCAGCGCCAACGCCGGCCGACATCGAAGAGCTGAAGAAGCTGCTCGCCAGCGCTTCGCGCCCGCTTGCGCTCGTCGGCGGGGGCGGCTGGACGCGCGACGCGCTGCAGCGACTGGAGCGCTGGGCGCAAGGCGCAGCCATTCCGCTTACGACTTCGTTCCGCTGCCAGGATTACGTCGACAACCGCTCGCCGGTGTACGCAGGCGATGTCGCCATCGGGATCAATCCGAAGCTTGCGCAGCGCGTGAAGGATGCGGACCTGATCCTCGCGATCGGGCCGCGCCTGGGCGAGATCACGACCAGCAGCTATACCCTGCTCGAGGTCCCCGTACCGAAGCAGACACTGGTGCACGTGCATGCAGGCGCCGAGGAGCTCGGACGCGTCTATGCGGCGCGCCTGCCGATCAATTCCGGGATGCCGCAGTTCGTCGAAGCGCTGCAGGGCATCGCCCTCGACGGCGCGCGGCGGCAGGAGTGGGTCCGCGCCGCACGCGCGGATTGCGAAGCGTGGCGCGCGCCGATTGCGATGCCGGGGAACGTGCATCTCGGCGAGATCGTGCAGTGGCTGTCGACGAACCTTCCCGAAGACGCGATCGTCGCCAACGGCGCCGGCAATTTCGCCACCTGGCTGCACCGCCATTTCATCTACAAGGGCTACCGCACGCAGCTCGGGCCGACCAGCGGGTCGATGGGCTACGGATTGCCCGCGGCGGTCGCAGCGAAGATCGCCGAGCCGCAGCGCAGCGTGCTCGCATGGACCGGAGATGGCGAATTCCTCATGACCGGGCAGGAACTCGCGACCGCGGTGCAGTATGAGCTACCGATCATCGTGGCCGTGGTCAACAACGGCATGTACGGAACGATCCGCATGCACCAGGAGCGGTCTTTCCCGGGACGCGTCTCCGGTACGGCCTTGCGCAATCCGGATTTCGCCGCCTATGCGCGCGCGTTCGGCGGTCATGGCGAAACCGTCGAAGAGACGGCGCAGTTCGCGCCTGCGTTCGAGCGAGCGCGAGCGTCGGGCAAGCCGTCGGTGATCGAGCTGCGGATCGATCCTGAGGCGATTACGCCGAGCGCGACGCTGGCGGGACTGAGGGAGAAGGCGCAGAAGCGGGCTGGTTAACAGCCCTTCAAGTGTCTCTGAGCCAACAAGCTCGGGCGAGAGGCTATGTCAACCGCCTTGCGTAATAGGTTTGACGCCACAGTGGCTCCCCGACCAGGGCAAAGATGGGCACTGGCAAATGAGGACTCGACTTCACCTACAGGCGGCATCCTTGATGTCCGTAGGGAC
>DASYPC010000146.1:0-11029 GCA_036007105.1 Burkholderiales bacterium
TTGTCCTCGGTGGTTTGCAATGGGAGTCGCTATTATCCCATGAGGCTCAGTCAATCATCGCGTAGGCGGGGAGCGTGAGAAATTCGACGTAGTCGCCCGTGGTCAGCTGCTCGAAGAGCCGCGCGCCCTCCTCGTACTTACCCGAGGCCCAGCCGTCCTCGCCAAGCGCAGCGCGCACCTTCGGCAGCTCCTCGGCAAGCAGCGAGCGGAACAACTCGACCGTCACCTTGCGGCCGTCGTCTAGCACGCCCTTGCCCGAGCGGATCCACTGCCAGATCTGCGAGCGTGAAATCTCGGCGGTGGCGGCATCCTCCATCAGGTTGAACACCGGCACGCAGCCGTTGCCGGCGAGCCAGGACCCGAGGTACTGGATGCCGATCGAGATGTTGTTGCGCAGGCCGCCTTCCGTGATCGGCGCCGAAGGCTGGAAATCGAGCAGGTCTTTCGCGGTGACCTTCACATCCGGGCGCTGCTTGCCGTACTGGTTGGGCTGCGGCATGTGCTTGTCGAAAATCTCCTTCGCGATCGGTACCAGCCCTGGGTGCGCGACCCACGTGCCGTCGCACCCGTCGGTCACTTCACGCAGCTTGTCCTGGCGCACTTTTTCGAGCGCTGCCTCGTTTGCCTGCGGATCGTTCTTGATCGGGATCTGCGCCGCCATGCCGCCCATCGCCGGAGCGCCGCGCCGGTGGCAGGTCTTGACCAGCAGCAGCGCATAGGCGCGCATGAATGGAGCGGTCATCGTCACCTGCGAGCGATCGGCAAGGCAGAAGCCGCGGTTGGACCGGAACTTCTTGATGCAGGAGAAGATGTAGTCCCAGCGGCCGATATTGAGGCCGGCCGAGTGATCGCGCAGCTCCCACAGGAATTCGTCCATCTCGAACGCGGCAACCACCGTCTCGATCAGGCACGTCGCGCGGATCGACCCGCGCGCGATGCCGAGCTCGTCCTGCGCGCGGTTGAAAATGTCGTTCCACAATCGCGCTTCGAGATGCGACTCCATCTTGGGCAGATAAAAATACGGCCCCGAGCCGCTCGCGAGCAGCGCTTTCGCGTTGTGAAAGAAGTAGAGCGCGAAATCGAAGATGCCCCCGGCAATCGGCGCGCCGTCCACGCGCACGTGTTTCTCATCGAGATGCCAGCCGCGCGGACGCGGCAGAATCACCGCCACGTCATTGTTGAGCCGGTAGCTCTTGTCGCCCTGCTGCAACGTGATGGTACGGCGTACGGCGTCGCGCAGATTGACCTGCCCGTCGACCATGTTGAACCAGGTCGGGCAGTTCGCATCCTCGAAGTCCGCCATGAACGTGGATGCGCCGCAGTTGAGCGCGTTGATCACCATCTTGCGGTCCGTCGGGCCGGTGATCTCGACCCGCCGGTCGAGAAGGTCGTTCGGCTGCGCAGCGATCGTCCATTCGGATGCGCGAATCGCCCGGGTCTCCGGGAGGAAGTCGGGCAGCCTGCCCGCATCGAATTCCTTTTGCCGTTCGCGGCGGCGCGCCAGAAGCTCGCGACGCTGCGCGTCGAACTCGCGATGGAGCAGGGCGACGAAAGCAAGCGCCTCTGGTGTCAGGATCTCGGAAAAGGCCTGCGAGACGGGAGCTTCGACCCGCACGCTCGGCTGCGGATGAGATGCGCGAAGGGGCAACGACATGGGAACTCCTTATTGCGCCGCAATATGAGCGCAGTATCGGAGATTTACCGAGGCAGCAACAGCGTCCAGCGAACCAGCACCAGGTTCCTATATCGCGCTGCAAAAACAATCACGTATCGGCGCTTGCGAGACCTTACGGAACCACCATTTCATATCGCGGAATGAGGTTCCGTACACCTGCGGTTCGGGTCATCGGGCCTTTCGATTGCGCGCCAGCCAGTTGTCGACGAGCGCCACCGTCTCGTCCACCGCATCGGAGCGCATGCGCTTTTGCGCCGCCAGGCTCTGTACCAGCAGGTCGACGCGCTCGATCGCGGTCGCGCCGCCGGCGAGCGAGCGCGCAGCAGACGAGGGCTTGCTCAGGCCGCGTGCCGCGTTTGCGTATTTTTCGAAAGGCACGAGGTCTTCCTCGGCCGCGCCGAGGGATTTGCACAGCGCGCCTACCCAGTTGTAGACCGCGCGCGAAGCGTCGAGGTCCGCGTGCACGGCGTCGCAAATCGAGCGCATGCCGTCCTTCTGCACGCAACGGTAGTTACCGGTCAGCAGCATGCTCCACTTCGCCAGCGGTACGAATACCGAGTCGTGCACCTTGAGTTTGACCGGAAGCTCGAGCTGGTTGCTGCCGAAGCGGACTGCTTCGATGTCGGCCTGCATCTGCCGGAGCATCGCGGTGTGAGCGTCCGAGGCAAACCGCGCCGCCTTGAAGTTCGTCGGCAGGCTGACCTGCAGCACGTTGACCTTCTCTTCCGGCGGACGAAAGGCTTGCGGGTCGGGGCTGCACAGCGTCAGCAGCGACGGATCGAACCTCTGCCAGACCGCAGCGTCGGTGTAGCAGTGCCTCAGGTCGCCCGCCGAGACACCCGGAATGCGATGCAGGTACGGCAAGGGCGGCATGTTCATGATCGACATGCAGGGCACTTTCGCCCGGGCTACTGCATCGAGCAGTTCGCGAACGCCCGGTGACCGGTACTGGGGCTCCTGCATCGCAAGCGCGACGAGGTCATATTCGGATGCATTCACTGCGGTAGGAACATCCGCCGATAGCGAACCCGGCGTGTTGCGCGAATCGATCTCGACCAGCGCCCCCCGGCCCTTGACCGGAATCCGCACCCGCGTGCCTTCCCGGTTGATGAGCTCCGCTTCGGCCGCAAGGCAGACGAGCTTCACCTTGTGACCCGCAAGCAGGAGCTTGGTCGCCAGTAACGAGCCGTAGGAAGCCCCCATTACCAGCGTGTTGTACTGAGCCTGCATGACCGACCTCCTCTCCAGCCTGCGACTTTACTCTTCCGGGAGGTCGCCTTCGATACCGAGTTCCTGGATCTTGCGGGTGATGGTGTTGCGGCCCATGCCGAGCAACGTCGCGGCCTCGATGCGCCTCCCTCCGGTGCGCGCCAGCGCGCGCGAGATCAGCGAGCGCTCGAACTGGCGCCCGAGCTCATCGAGAATCCCCGTCTGGCCCCGGCTGAGGCGCCGCTCGACCTCGCGCTCGAGCGCAGCGATCCAGTCGGTGGGCGCCACCGCGGCCGAAGCGCCGCGGAACTCTGCCGGCAAGTCGGCCAGCCCGATCACCTGCCCCGGAGCCATCACGTTGAGCCAGTGGCACAGATTTTCGAGCTGCCGCACGTTGCCTGGAAAATCGAAGCGCGCGAGGTGCACGAGCACCTCCTCCGAGAGCCGCTTCGGTTCGATTCCGAGCTCGCGCGCGCTGCGCCCGATGAAGTGGCGCGCCAGGATCGGGATGTCGTCGCGCCTTTCCCGCAGCGCAGGCATGCGCACCCGAATCACGTTCAGGCGGTGATAGAGATCATCGCGAAACGCGCCGTCGCGCACCCGCTGATCGAGATCCTGGTGGGTCGCCGCGATCACGCGCACGTTCGCGCGCAGCTGCTCGTGCCCGCCGACCCTGTAGAACGTGCCGTCCGAGAGCACGCGCAGCAGGCGCGTCTGGAGCTCCGCCGGCATGTCGCCGATCTCGTCGAGAAAGAGCGTGCCGCCGTCGGCCTGCTCGAACCGTCCGCGTCGCAGTTGCTGCGCGCCGGTGAACGCTCCGCGCTCGTGGCCGAAGAGCTCGGACTCGAGCAGGTCCTTCGGCATCGCTGCGGTGTTGATCGCGATGAAGGGCCGCGCAGCGCGCGCACTGTGGCGGTGCAGAGCGCGCGCGACGAGCTCCTTGCCGGTCCCCGACTCGCCGGTGATCAGGACGATCGCGCTCGACTGCGAAAGGCGCCCCACGGCGCGAAAGACCTCCTGCATCGCCTGCGCCTGGCCGAGGATCTCCGGGACTTCGCCCGGCGATTCCTGCGCGGCTTCGCCTTGCTCGCTATCCTCGAGCGCGCGGCGAATGAGCTCCACCGCCTGGTCGACGTCGAACGGCTTGGGGAGGTACTCGTACGCTCCGCCCTGGAATGCCGAGACCGCCGAATCCAGGTCGGAGTAGGCGGTCATCACGATCACCGGGACCGCGGGATGTCTCTGCTTGACCCGCTGCAGCAACTCGATGCCCGACGGTCCGGGCATCCGGATGTCGGACACGAGCACCTGCGGCGGCCCGTCCGCGAGCGCGCTGAGCGCGGCCTGGGCGGACTCGAACGAGCTGTAGGCGATGCCTTCCCGGCTGAGTGCCTTTTCGAACACCCAGCGGATGGAGCGATCGTCGTCAACGATCCAAACCGGATTCATCTCTATCCCAGCGATCATGCAAGCGGCAGAAGAATCGTGAAAACGGTGCGGCCCGGGCGGCTCGCGCACTCGATGACCCCTTGGTGGTTGCTGATCAAGGTTTGCGCGAGCGATAGCCCCAAGCCGGTGCCGCCTTCACGCCCCGAAACGAGGGGGCTGAAGATTCTGTCCCGGATTTCGTCCGGGACACCAGGCCCGTCGTCGATCACCTGCAATTCTAGTGCCAGCCTGTAGCGCTGCCGCAGGACGGTGACCTGGCGAGCTACGCGCGTGCGAAAAATGATCGTGCCTCTGCGCCATGGGCGGTTCGCTTCCGACGTCAGCGCCTGGGCGGCGTTGCGGGCAATGTTGAGCAAAGCCTGGATCAGCTGCTCGCGGTCCGCATCCAGGTCGGGGACGCTCGGGTCATAGTTGCACAGGATCGAGACCCCATGCCCGAATTCGGCGAGCACCAGCGTGCGCACGCGCTCGAAGACCTCGTGGATATTGAGTGGCGCCGGCTGCGATGGACGCTGGGGCGTAAGCAGGCGGTCAAGAAGCGCCTGCAGGCGGTCGGCTTCCTTGATGATTACTTGCGTGTATTCAATCAGCTCGGTGCGTTCCAGCTCGCGCTCGAGGAGCTGCGCCGAGCCGCGCAGACCGCCGAGCGGATTCTTGATCTCGTGCGCCAGGTTCCGGACCAGCTCGCGCGTCGCAGCCAGCTGGTCCATGCGCCGCTCTTCACGCTCCATGCGCAATTGCTGGGCGATCGGCCGCAGCTCGACCAGCACCACGGCATTACCGTCATCGATGCGCGTAAGGACGCATGCCAGCGGCAGCGGGTCGTGTCCCGGGCGCTCGTAATTCGCGTCGTGGGTCGCGTAGTCCCAGCTGGCGGCGCGCGCCTGCGTGAGCGCCTTTTCAAGGTCCGGCCCTTCCCCGAACAGCACCGGAAAGTGCTGCCCGAGCAGCGTACGCGCACCGATTTCGAGCAGGCTTTCGGCTGCGGGATTGGCGAAGATCACCGCAAGGCGCTCGTCCAGCAGCACGACCGCGGTGGCAAGCAGCTCGAGCCCGGCGTAGCGGCCGGCCATGGCGGTGCCCTTCAGCGATACAGGTTGGCGAGCTCGCGCTTCAACGCTTCGATGTTCTGGTTGTGCACTTCGATCGCATCCTTGTAGGGCTGCAGCCGCTCGAGCACCCTGGCGTAGTTGCGCTCCTCGCCGCCGCGCACGGCCTCCTGCTCGGCGAGCTTGCGCTTGGCGTCGGCGAGCAGCGTTTCCTCCTGCGATAGCTCGCGCTCGAGCGTCTGGCGCTGCTTGTCCTTTGAGGCCAGGCGGTCGGATGCGGATTCCTTCGGGAAATTCTGCGGCGACTTCGACCCGGGCTTGGCGGAGGGAACGACGGTCACGCGTTGTTGCTGCACGATGCGGCATTCCTTGCCAACGGTGTCCCTCTGCTGGTTGGTCAGGATCGTCCGGCCATCCTTGTCCTTGCAGTTCCACAGGGTTTCCATCGAGCCGGACGGGGGCTGGGCAGCCTGCGCGTAGGCCTGCCCGCATGTGGCGGCCGCAACCAGGGCCAGTCGGAAGATCGAACGCATCGGTCGGTGTGGCAGAAAGCGCTAAGTCTATAAGAAAAAAGGGCGGGTCTCCCCGCCCTTCCCTTAACGCGCAAACCCCCTGCCCGGCTTACGAGCTGTAGTACATGTCGAATTCCACCGGATGCGTGGTCATGCGAAAACGCGTGAGCTCGTCGTTCTTGAGCGCGATATAGGCGTCGAGGATGTCGTCGTCGAACACTCCTCCCTTGGTCAGGAACCCGCGGTTCTTGTCCAGATGGTCGAGCGCTTCCTCGAGCGACGCGCAAACGTGCGGGACATTGGCGGCTTCCTCGGGCGGCAGGTGGTACATGTCCTTGTCGATCGGGTCGCCCGGATGGATCTTGTTCTGCACGCCGTCCAGGCCGGCCATCAGCATCGCCGCGAAAGCAAGGTAGGCATTCGCGGTCGGGTCGGGGAAACGCACCTCGACGCGGCGCGCCTTCGGGCTCGACACATACGGGATGCGGCAAGCCGCCGAGCGGTTCTTCGCCGAGTACGCGAGGTTGATCGGCGCTTCGAACCCCGGCACCAGGCGCTTGTACGAATTCGTGCCCGGGTTGGTGATCGCGTTCAACGCCTTCGCATGCTTGATGATTCCGCCGATGTAGTAGAGCGCGAATTCGGACAGCCCGGCATAGAGGTTTCCGGCAAAAAGGTTGTTGCCTCCTTTCCAGACCGACTGGTGCACGTGCATGCCTGAGCCGTTGTCCCCGACGATCGGCTTCGGCATGAACGTCGCGGTCTTGCCGTAAGAGGCGGCGGTGTTCCACACCGTGTACTTCAGGATCTGCATCCAGTCGGCGCGCTGCACGAGCGGGGCAAAGCGCGTGCCGATCTCGTTCTGCCCCATCGCTCCAACTTCGTGGTGATGCACTTCGACCTCGACACCCTGCTGCTCGAGCGCAAGGCACATCGCATTGCGGATGTCCCCCAGCGTGTCCGTCGGTGGTACCGGGAAGTAGCCGCCCTTGACCGGCGCGCGATGTCCCATGTTGCCGGATTCGTAGTCGATCCCGGAGGACCAGGGCGCTTCCTCGGACTTGATCTTGACGGAGCAGCCCGACATGTCGACGTTCCAGGTCACTCCGTCGAAGATGAAGAACTCGGGCTCCGGGCCGAAGTACGCGACATCGCCCATGCCTGTGGATTTCAGATACGCCTCGGCGCGTTTCGCGATCCCCCGCGGGCAGCGGTTGTAGGGCTTGCCGTCGGCGGGCTCGATCACGTCGCAGCTGATGTTGAGTACTGCCTCATCGGTGAACGGGTCCATGCGTGCCGAGCCCGGATCGGGCATCAGCAGCATGTCGGACGCCTGGATGCCCTTCCAGCCGGCGATCGAAGAGCCGTCGAACGCGTGACCGACCTCGAACTTGTCCTTGGTGAAGAATTTGACGGGCACCGAAACGTGCTGCTCCTTGCCGCGGGTGTCGGTGAAGCGCAGGTCGACGAACTTCGCCTCCTTGTTTTTCAGCATCTTCAAGACATCGTCGGCAGTCATATCCATCTTCGGCTCTCCTGAATGGGTCACATGAAAGGAATGCAGTCCGGCACGCCCGACCGGATCCGGTTGCTCAGCAGAATCCGTGCCACGCGTCCCTTGATCAGCCGGTGCTTGTCCGGCTGGTTTTTGCGCGATTCTAGCCCAGCAATTCGCACCGTGGCGGTGCGGCGCGCGGAAATCCGCACCAGTTCCGTGCCTGCGAGGGTGGCCTATAATTTCCCTGCAGCACCCATTTCATGTCGGACATCGATCGAATCAGGCAGGCGGCGGGCGAGCGCGGCCGGCAGATGAAGCTTCCGTACGCGGGGGCGCTCCTGCCCGCGGAGGCGCATGCGTTCATGCAGGCCGGTGGGAAACTCGTCGATGTTCGCACCCGGGCCGAGCTCGACTGGGTCGGGCGCGTGCCGGGCGCCGCGTTCATCGAGTGGAACAGCTACCCCGAGGGCAGGGTGAACCCGGGGTTCCTCGAGCAGCTCGCCGGGGTCGTGCAGAAGGACGAGCCCGTCCTGTTCCTGTGCCGCTCGGGAAACCGATCGCACTTCGCCGCGAACGTGGCGACGCAGGCCGGCTGGCGCGAGTGCTACAACGTCCTGGAAGGATTCGAGGGCGATCGCGACGCGGACCAGCACCGTTCCAACGTGAACGGCTGGAAGCATGCCGGCCTGCCCTGGGTGCAGGGTTAGCTAGGCCGACCAGGTCACCCAGCCGAAGTAGGCAGCAATCAGCACCAGCGTTCCGAACGCGATCCGGTACCAGGCGAACGGCCGGAAGTCGTGCGTCGCGACATAGCGGATCAGCCAGCGGATTACCATGAACGCAGAGATGAATGCGGCGATGAATCCGACTGAGAACATGCCGATGTCGTCCGCGGAGAAGAGCGCGCGGTTCTTCAATAGGTCGTAGCCGCCGGCGGCGACGAGCGTCGGCACGGCAAGGAAGAAGGAGAACTCGGTCGCGGCCTTGCGCGACAGGCCGAAGAGCATGCCGCCGATGATGGTCGCACCCGAGCGCGAAGTGCCGGGGATGAGGGCAAAGCATTGGGCGATGCCGACCTTGAGCGCATCGAGCCAAGTCATCGCCTCCGCGGTCTCGACCCGAGCAGGCCGCGGCTTGCGCTCGACCCAGAGGATGATGAAGCCGCCGATGATGAAAGCCAGCGCTACCGGCACGGCGTAGAAGAGGTAGCTCTTGATCAACTTCGAGAAGAGCAGGCCCAGCACCGCGGCCGGGATAAAGGCGACGATCAGATTGCGGTAGAGAGGGATGTCCACCTTGAAGAAGCGCGCGCGATACTCCCATACCACTGCGAGCATCGCGCCGGTCTGGATCGCGATGTTGAAGACGTTCCAGCGCTCGCCCGTAGCGCCGATCAGGTCGCCGGCGAGGATCAGGTGGCCGGTGCTCGAGATCGGCAGGAACTCGGTCAATCCCTCGACGATCCCGAGGATGAGGGCCTGGACCAGCGTCGCGTCAGCCATGGGGCGCGGATGTTAACGCAGAACTCAACGGGGCTGTTCCGCCAGGAAGGCCTGCACCGCCGGCCAGAAACCCGCGGCGCCATCGGTCGTGTTGTGTCCGGCGCCGCCGAGCAGCACTCTGCGCTTCGGTCCCGCCCACGCGGCGAACAGCTTTTCCGCGTGCTCCGGCGGGATTACGTCGTCGCGCTCGGCGATGAAGCACAGCAACGGCTGCTTCATTTGCGGCGCGAGCGCGATCGAATCGAAGCGGTGCTTGAGCATCCAGTCCACGGGCAAGTACCAGTAGTAGCGCTTCGCCACCGCGGCGAGACTGTCATAGGGCGACACGAGAATCAAGGCACGCACCGGGCGATGCGCGGCGAGTTGCACCGCGACGCCGCTTCCCAGGCTGCGGCCAAAGACGAAGATGCGCTCCGCGTCGATGCCTGGGAGCTTCGAGGCGTAGTCGTATTGCGCAAGGGCATCCGCAACGAGCGACGTCTGCGACGGGGACCCTTCGCTCGCGCCATAGCCGCGATAGTTGAAGATCAGCCATGCAACTCCGGGCGTGTCGCCGCGCACCGGATCGCCGATCGCCTCCAGCATGTGGGAAACCTCTTCGGCATTGCCGCCGTAGTACAGCATGAGAGGCGCGCGCTCGACACCCTGAGGCCTGACCAGCCAGCCATGCAGTTTGGTGCCGTCGGCGGGAGAAATCGTGATCTCGCTCGCCGCGGGAAAGCGCCGTGCGACTTCCGCGCGCCGCGCATCGGGCAACGGCTGTCGATAAAAGATCAGCGAATCTTGCGCGAGGTAGACGACGAGCGGCAATCCGACCGCGACCGCCGCCGCGATCTTCGCGAGCGAGAACAGCAGCCCTTCTCCCCCCACTCAGACCTTCTGGTACAGCTCGCTGCCCTTCTTCACGAACTCGACCGCCTTTTCCTCCATCCCCTTCTTCAGCGCGTCCTCCGCCGACACGCCGAGCTTCTGCGCGTAGTCGCGCACGTCCTGCGTGATCTTCATCGAGCAGAAGTGCGGCCCGCACATGGAGCAGAAATGCGCCAGCTTCGCGCCTTCCTGCGGCAGCGTCTCGTCGTGGAATTCCTTCGCCGTGTCGGGATCGAGCCCGAGGTTGAACTGGTCGGCCCAGCGGAACTCGAACCGCGCTTTCGACAGCGCGTTGTCGCGCGCCTGCGCGCCAGGATGCCCCTTGGCGAGGTCCGCTGCGTGCGCCGCGATCTTGTAGGCGATGATGCCGTCCTTCACGTCCTTCTTGTTCGGCAGCCCGAGATGCTCCTTGGGCGTGACGTAGCACAGCATCGCCGTACCGTACCAGCCGATCATCGCTGCCCCGATCGCGCTGGTGATGTGGTCGTAGCCCGGCGCGATATCGGTGGTGAGAGGTCCCAGCGTGTAGAACGGCGCTTCGTCGCAGTACTTCAGCTGCAGCTCCATGTTCTCCTTGATGAGCTGCATCGGCACATGGCCCGGGCCTTCGATCATGACCTGGCAGTCCTGCTGCCAGGCGATCTTCGTCAGCTCGCCGAGCGTCTTCAGCTCCGCGATCTGGGCTTCGTCGTTCGCGTCGTAGATCGAGCCGGGGCGCAGCCCGTCGCCGAGTGAAAAGCTCACGTCGTACGCCGCCATGATCTCGCAGATCTCGGCGAACCGCGTGTAGAGGAAGCTCTCCTCGTGATGCGCGAGGCACCATTTCGCCATGATCGAGCCGCCGCGCGAAACGATTCCGGTCAGGCGCTTGGCAGTGAGCGGGATGAACGGCAGCCGCACTCCGGCGTGGATCGTGAAGTAATCGACGCCCTGCTCGGCCTGCTCGATCAGCGTGTCGCGGTAGATCTCCCAGGTGAGGTCTTCGGCCTTGCCGTTCACTTTCTCGAGCGCCTGATAGATCGGCACCGTCCCGATCGGCACGGGTGCGTTGCGCACGATCCACTCGCGCGTCTCGTGGATGTGCTTGCCGGTCGAGAGGTCCATCACGGTGTCGCCGCCCCAGCGGATGGCCCAGGTCATCTTCTCGACCTCCTCGACGATAGAGGCGGTGACCGCCGAATTGCCGCGGTTGGCGTTGCTCTTGACCAGGACGTTGCGGCCGATCGCCATCGGCTCGGATTCCGGGTGATTGATGTTCGCAGGGA
>DASYPC010000147.1:0-3426 GCA_036007105.1 Burkholderiales bacterium
CCGAAGAGGATTCGATCGAGAAGCTTTGGATCGCAGCGGTCGAAGGGTTCGCGATCGGCGGACACTGCCAGAAGCTGCTGACGATGGACCACGTAATCGCGGCCAGCGACGCGTACATGACGCTGCCGGCGCGCAAGGAAGGCATCATCCCCGGCGCAGCGAATCTGCGTCTTGCGCGCCACGTCGGGGACCGCATCGCGCGCCAGGCGATCCTCGCCGAGCTCCGTATCGAGTGCGACAGCCCCGAAGGACGCCTGATCTGCGATTCGATCGTCGCGCCGGACGCGATGGACGCGGAGATCGAGCGCATGGTGACGCTCCTGACCAGCTCCGGAATCGTGAGCGCGGCGAGCAATCGTCGCGCGTTTCGCGCCGGCGAGGAACCGCTCGATGCGTTCCGCCGCTACATGGCGATCTACACGCGCGAGCAGGCGCACTGCCACTTCAGCCCCGCGCTGATCTCCAACCTGGAAGCGAACTGGAACGCGGCCAGCCGCCGCGCTTAACCACTTTCTACTCCACCTTGATGCCCTGCCTGCGAATCAGCCCGCCCCACAGCGCAGTTTCCGCCTGAATCACTGCGGCAAGCTCCTCGGGCGTTCCGCCCACGACGTCCGCCCCCAGCCCCGCGAGACGCTCCTTCACGTCCGGCCGCCTGAGAATGCGGGCGCATTCCTGGCTCAACTTGTTGATGATCTCCTTCGGCACGCCGGCGGGCGCCATCAGCGCGTACCACGACTTCGCATCGATCTTGAGATAGCCCTGCTCGGCGAGGGTCGGCGTTTCCGGCAGCACCTGCGAGCGCTTGAGGCTTGTAACGCCGATCGCGCGTAGCTTGCCCGCCTGGATGTGCGGCAGGGCCGACGAAGTCTGCGGGAACATCATGGAAACCTGCCCGCCGAGCAGATCATTGAGCGCGGGCCCGAGGCCCTTGTACGGCACGTGCACCAGCTGCACGCCCGCCTCGACGCTCAGCATTTCGCCGAGCAGATGCGCCTGGGCGCCGGCGCCGGGCGATGCGAACGTGATCGAGCCCGGCTTCGCTCTGGCCAGCGCAACCAGCTCCGCCATGTTTTTGGCCGGGACGCCCGGATGGACCACGAGCACATTCTCGACCGTTGCCAGCATGGTGATCGGCGCGAGGTCGGACTGCTTGTAGGGTAGCTTCGGGAAGAGTGTCGGATTGACCGAAATATTGCCGGCGGGTACCACGGCCAGCGTATAGCCGTCGGCAGGCGACTTCGCCGCGAGATCCACTCCCAGGTTGCCTGCAGCGCCAGGCTTGTTCTCCGCAATCACCGGCTGGCCCCAGGCTTCGGACAACCCTTGCGCGATGGCACGGCCTAGCAGGTCGGTGGGTCCGCCGGGCGGGAACGGGATGATGATCTTGATCGCGCGGTTCGGATAGTCCTGCGCGGATGCAAGCGACGGCAGCAGGGCAGCCATCGCCAGCAGGAAAAAGCGCTTCATAGCGGCTCCTTTCTTCACACGGATCAGCGAAAGCGCAGTTCCTGGCCGATCCCCAGGCGCTTCGCTTTGTCCAGCATGGCCGCGCCGAGCGCGATGTCCGAGAGTGACAGGCCGCGATGCCAGAAGAGGTTGGTTTCGTCGTCTCGTTCGCGGCCGGGCTTGAGGCCGGCGACGATCTGGCCGAGCTCGGCATGCAGGTTCTTCTCCGACAGCCGCCCCGAATCCACGTGCGCGCGCAGTGCGCCGAAGGGGCCCGCCTTCGCCTGGCCCCAGTCGTCCATGACGAATTTGTCCATGATGTCGCTCAGCGAGAGCTCAACCGCGCTCATGGTGCCGTAGGGAATGACGCAGGCGCCCTTCTTGATCCAGCTCGTTTTCAGCAACGGCTCCGGTTTCTCCAGGCGCGAAGCCTCCACGATGATGTCCGCGCCGCGCACGCAGCTTTCCCAGTCGGCCGTCACAGTGATCTTCTTGCCGAGGTCGCGCTCGAGCCTCGCGCCGAACTCGTTGCGGCTTTCCGGGCGCCGCGAATGAACGCGGATCTCATCGAAGTGGAAGATCGAGTCGAGCAGCCGCACGTTCCAGTATGAAGTGCCGCGTGCACCGATGTGGCCCAGCACCTTCGATTCCTTGCGCGCAAGGTGCTTGGCGCCGATCGCGGTGACTGCGCCCGTGCGCATGTCGGTGATGTCGGATGCGTCGATGATTGCGAGAGGCGCGCCGGTTTTCGGCTCGTGCAACGTCAGCACCGCGAGCTCGGAGGGCAGCCCCTGCTCGAAATTCCGGTAGTAGTCGCCGCAGATCTTGAACCCGGCATAGCCGAGCGGCCGGATGTAGCCGCGCAGCACGTTGAAATGGCCCGGAAACTCCTTCTCCGGGACCAGGTGCATGCGCGGTTCTATGACTGCCTGGCCGAGGCCCTGCGCGCGTAGTGCGCCTTCGATTGCGTCGAGGATTTCCTCGTCGGTGATCTTGAGCGCCTGGACGTCGGCGTGGTTCAGGTAGCGGAGGTGAATCTGCGTCATTGCAGCAGAAACTCTCGCACGATCCGGATCTGATCCTCGTGCAGCAGCGTCGGCGCATGGCCGACGCCGCGAATTTCGGTCACCTTCGCCTTCGGTCCGCGCGCTTCCATGGCCCGACACGTCTCGCGCGTCAGCAGGTCCGAATCCGCACCGCGCAGCACGAATGTCGGGCAGCGAATCTGCTCCCACACCGGCCAGAACTCGAGGTCCTTCTCCGGCAGCGCCTTGCGATACGGCTCGGCGATGCGCGGGTCGTAGTGCATGCGATAGCTGCCGTCCGCGTTCCTGCGCACCACGACCTCGGTGAGAAAACGCCACTCGGCGTCGCTGTGCGGTCCGAACGTGACGCTTACAGCGCGCACGTACTGCTCTGCTGCTTCGAGCGTCGGCAGCGGCGGCCAGACACCGACATACGTACCGATGCGCTCGAGCGAAGCACGCGAGATGACGGGCCCCGCGTCATTCATCACGAGCCGCGTGACCGGCGTTTCCTTCTGCGCGGCGAGGAACATGCCGATCAGCGCACCCATGGACGTCCCCACCCAGTGCACGCTCTCCACGTCGAGCCGCGCCACGAGCGTGACCATGTCCGCCACGTACTGCGGGATCGTGTACAGCGCGGGATCGGCGAGCCATTCGGAGTCGCCGCGGCCCGCGACGTCCGGGCAGACGACGCGGTATCGATCGCTCATCGCCTGCGCCAGGCGCTCGAAATCGCGCGCGC
Organism: Burkholderiales bacterium; assembly: GCA_036007105.1. Lineage (GTDB taxonomy): Bacteria > Pseudomonadota > Gammaproteobacteria > Burkholderiales > SG8-39 > 2-02-FULL-66-14. Next base: position 3,220 of record DASYPC010000147.1, read on the forward strand.
AGCGCGTCAGGCCGTGAACGCAGATGAGGACCCGCTCGTTCTTCGGGTCACCCCATTCGAGGTAGGCCATGCGATGCAGCCCCGCGGGCGAGGCGCACCGCACGGTCCTCCCGCGAACGGTCACCTCCTCAGGCTTCGTACTTGAACGACAGTGCCAGCCGCGCGCGGAACGCCGTCACCTTGCCGGCGTCGACCTTGACGTCGAGC
>DASYPC010000148.1:0-3117 GCA_036007105.1 Burkholderiales bacterium
GCGTGCGCTGCTCGTGTAGATGGGTGCCGCAAGATAGCTGCAGCGCGCCTGCAGGCGCTTCGCGAGCTCGCCGGCGATCTCGAACGTGTTGAGCTCCAGCCCTTGCGAGAGGCCGCCCATCATGGAGGTGATCCACAGGTCCGGATACCGCGCAACGCGCACGTGCCGGATCGTCTCGCGTATGGTCGCGCCCCAGCCCACACCCACGACGGTGGGACGGTTGGCCTCCAGGAAGCGTGACAGGTACTCGCCCGCGGCCATACCCAGCAACGCCGGCAGCAGCTCGATATCTTCCGGTGTCGGGATGACGACCGCATCGCGCACCCCGCAGCTCTCCTTGAGGCGCTGCTCGAGCGCCGCGCAGTGCGCGAAATTCGAGTTGACGGTGATGCGCACGAGCCCGGTTTCCCTGGCCTCGGACAGGATGCGGTTGACGTGGGCGCGCGTGAGCCCCAGGCGGTCTCCAATGGCCGCCTGGGTGAAGTTCTCCATGTAGTACAGCCAGGCGACGCGCGTGTTCAGCTCGTTGTTCACGCGTCAGCTCGCGAGAAGTTGCCCTGAAAGCGTGTCGCGAATGCGGCGTGTACCGGCGCCTTTCGACGCCGTTTCGAACGACCGCGAGCGCGTTGACGGGCGCCGGTCGGCGCGCCTATGGGTAGAGGATCGCCTTGACGATGCCATCGCGGCGCGCCGCCTGCATCTCGAAGGCGGTCCTCGCATCGTCCAGCGGAAAATGATGCGAAGCGAGGGGCGCGAGTTGCACGCGTCCGCTCGCTGCCAAGGCGATGGCGCGCGGATAAACCTCCGGCATGCGCCGCGAGAACTTGATGCTGAGTCCCTTGCGTCGCGCGTCGGAGGCGGTGAGCGTGTATTGGTTGCCTTCCGGTATGCCGACCACGACGATGCGGCCGCCGATGCGGCTTGCGCGTGCAGCATGCTCGAATCCCAGCGGTGAATCCGTTGCCTCGAGCACCAAGTCGGCACCACGGCCTTCGGTCGCCTCGCCAATGGCCGCGTAGCTGCTGAACGCATCGTCCGCGCCGAGATCGCGCGCGAGCTGCGCACGGTAATCCACGGGGTCTACGGCGAGGACCCGTCCAGCGCCCGCAAGTCGCGCCAGTTGCACGAGCAGCAGGCCCACCGGACCACAACCCAGCACCGCCACGGTGTCGACAAGGCGCACGCGCGCGAGATCGATCGCGTGGATGGCCACGCCTAACGTCTCGAGCAGCACGGTGTTCGCGGCATCGAATCCTCGTGGCACCGGATGCAACGCCGACGCCGGCACCGCGATGTATTCGGCCATTGCGCCATCGCTCGGCGCATAGCCGAGGAACTTGACGTTGGGGCAAAGATTCGTGTCGCCGCGGTGACACCACTCGCAGTGACCGCACGGCTGCGCGGGGTCGACCGCGACCAGCGTGCCTTCGGGCAGGCCGGTCCGGGCAGCAGCGTCGGCGGTGATCACCCCCGCGAGCTCGTGACCGAGCACCAGTGGTCGTACCTTCGTCCGCCCGGTCGTGCTGCCCTCGACATACGAGTGAATATCGCTGCCGCACACGCCCACCGCCTTGACGCGCAAGAGCAATTCGCCATCGCCCGGGACGGGCAACGGCACCTCGCCTACACGGATGTCCCGGATGTCCTGCAGCACCGCTGCGCGCACGCCGTCGCTCTCCCAATGCATCGGCCTTGCGTCGGCCGCACAGTGCGCAGAGTACAGATGATATTTGAAAAAGACAAATGTAAAATCGACCGAGCCGAGACCCGCGAACGCTCCCCGGGGCGTCGGGTCGCCGCGACCGCGTCAGCGCACGCAAAGGAGGAGCAGCATGGCCAACAGGGATCCGCAAGGGTTGAATACTCGGGCTCCCGCAAGCGCATGCGAGCGTGTCGCGCTCTGCGATGCGAATGCCCCGGCCGACTTGCAGATGTCCATAGCGGGGATTAACCTTGCCGCCGCAGGTCAGCTGCCACACTCGCGCGAAAGCAAGCGAACCTTGTCCGCTCGTTGATGGAAAGCCCGCGATGGCCCGCATCATCCAGATCTCCGACACGCACCTCAGCCGTAGCAAGCCGCAGTTCGCGCTGAACTGGCCTCCGCTACGCGACTGGGTCCGGCAGCAGCAGCCCGATCTCGTCATCCACACCGGCGACCTCACCGTCGACGGCGCCGATCGGGACGACGACATGCGCGACGGCGCGCAACTGATGGGCGAGCTCGGTCTGCCGTTCCTCGCGGTCCCGGGCAACCACGACATTGGCGAGGCGGACAACATCGACCAGCCGGTGAACGAAACGCGGCTTGCGCGCTGGCGCCGGCATTTCGGCCCGGACTGGTGGTCGCGCGACATCGAAGCCTGGCGTCTCGTCGGGCTCGATTCCATGCTATTCGGCAGCGGCTGCGCGGAGGAAGCGCACCAGATGGAATGGCTGCACGAGACGCTCGCGAACGCCGGGGCGCGCCGCATCGCGTTGTTCACGCATCGGCCGCTGTTCATCGAGGATCCGCAGGAGGGCGACAGGGGCTACTGGTCGCTCAAGCCCGAGCAGCGCGCGCCGATGCTCGATCTTATCCGGCACTACGGCGTCGCGCTGGTTGCGACGGGACATCTCCACAAGTGGCACGACACGATGTGCGATGGTTGCCGCTACGTCTGGTGTCCCTCCTCGGGCTTTCTGGTAGGTCCGCAAAACCAGCCCGAGCTTCCGGGGAGCAAATCGATGGGCGCAATCATGTACGAGCTCGATGGCGCCAGACTGGTCGTGCGCCATGCCGACGTCCCGGGGCTCACGACACTTTGGATCGACGACGTGCTGCACGAAGTTTATCCGCCGCGCCGCGCCGCCTGAAGGGCACCGCACCGCAACGAACCCCCGCATGGCAAGCGTCACGCTCAAATCGATCTGCAAGTCGTTCGGCGCGACACAGGTTCTGTCGGGCATCGACCTCGAAGTTGCGGATGGCGAGTTCCTGACCCTGGTCGGCGCATCGGGCTGCGGTAAGTCGACGCTCATCCGCATCATCGCAGGCCTCGAGCTACAAACCTCCGGGTCAGTGCTGATCGACGGCGCGCCAGTCGACCACCTGCGCCCGCACGAGCGGCATCTCGCCAT
>DASYPC010000149.1:0-2575 GCA_036007105.1 Burkholderiales bacterium
GAGCAGGTCGTGCATCAGGTAGCGATCGAGCACGCTGCGCTCGGAGGCCGCGGGCACGTGCGCATCGAGGATCCCCTGCAGGAGGCGCTTCAGCTGCGCGCAAATCTCCAGCGGCAGCGCATCCGGCACCACGGCGTAGCCGAGCGTCGCGAGTGCATAGTGATGCGCCGACAAATCGCGCGCGGCAATCGGCGCGACGCTCGCAAGCGAGAAGCGCAGCGGCGCATCGTCGCCTTCGCTACGGCTATCGGCGCTCGCGTTCCCGATCATCCACTTAGAATACCATCCGGCAGAAGCATGATCCCATTCAACAAACCGTACATGACGGGGCGCGAGCTGGGCTACATCGAGCGCGCGCACGCGAGCAGCCAGCTGTCCGGCGACGGAGAGTTCACGCGCCGGTGCAACCGCTGGCTGGAGAAGCGCACCGGAGCACCGCGGGCGCTGCTCACCCATTCATGCACGGCGGCGCTCGAGATGGCCGCATTTCTGCTCGATGTCGGTCCCGGCGACGAGATCATCATGCCGTCCTTCACGTTCGTCTCCACGGCCAACGCGTTCGTCATTCGCGGTGCGACCCCCGTCTTCGTGGATGTCCGGCCCGACACCCTCAACCTCGATGAGACGCTCGTGGAGGCGGCGATCACTCCGCGCACGCGCGCCATCGCAGTCGTGCACTATGCAGGTGTCGGCGCGGAGATGGACGCGCTGTTGCAGATCGCGGCCCGGCATTCGCTCGCCGTGGTCGAGGATGCCGCCCAGGGGCTCATGTCGACGTACCGGGGACGGCCGTTGGGCGTGCTCGGCTCGTACGGTGCGTTGAGCTTTCACGAGACGAAGAACGTCGTCTGCGGCGAAGGCGGGGCGCTTCTGGTCGGCGACCGCGCCAACGTTGCGCGCGCCGAGATCGTGCGGGAAAAGGGCACCGACCGATCGCGATTCCTGCGCGGCGAAATCGACAAGTACACCTGGATCGATGTCGGATCGTCTTACGTGCCGGGCGAAATTCTGGCTGCGTTCCTGTACGCGCAGATGGAGCAGGCGGATGACATCACGCAGCGGCGCCTCGCAATCTGGGACGCCTATCACCGCGCATTTTCCGATCTCGAGCGGCAGGACGTCGTGCGGCGCCCCGTCGTGCCCAGCCACTGCCATCACAACGCGCACATCTACTACCTGCTGGTGCGGGACCACGGCGAGCGCAGTCGCGTGCTTGCACAACTGAAGGAGCGTGGAATCGGGGCGCTGTTTCATTACGTCCCGCTGCACAGCTCGCCCGCGGGGCGGAAGTTCGGTCGCTGCGGGACGTCGATGGCGGTTACCGAGGACCTGAGCGGAAGGTTGATCCGGCTGCCGCTGTGGCTGGGCGTGGAGCCGTTTCAGGACGAAGTGATCGAGCAAGTGCGCGCTTGCGTGACGGGCCGTCCGGCATGAGGCTGTGCGTCTCGTGCGGCCACACACTGCGAGGATCCGACTGGGCGTGCGAGCGATGCGGGTGGAGTGCGCCGGCGCAGGATGGAATCCCGCAGCTGTCGCGGCTGCAGGGTGCGCAGGCGGCGAAATTCTCGCCGCAGGACTTCGAATGCTTGTATGCGCTCGAGCACGACTATTTCTGGTTCCGCGGCCGCATCCGCCTGATCCTCTGGGCGTTCGAACGCTACGCGAACGGATGCCGCAGCTTCCTGGAAATTGGCTGCGGCACCGGATCGGTACTCGCGGCGCTTGTGCGCGCGCATCCCGATATTTCGGTTTGGGGGAGCGAGCCTTACCTCGAAGGCTTGCGGTTCGCGCGCACGCGCGTCGATTCGGCGCGCCTGGTGCAGATGGACGCAAGGTGTGTGCCGTTCGCGGACGAGTTTGACGCGATCGGCATGTTCGATGTCATCGAGCACATCGACGAGGACCAGGCGGTGCTGTCGCAGGTGAGCCGCGCCCTCCGGCCTGGCGGGATTTTGCTGATCACCGTGCCGCAGCATCGTTTCCTCTGGAGTCCTGCCGATGAGCATGCCGGCCATGCCCGCAGGTACACCCGTGCCGAGCTGGTACAGAAGGTCGAGCACGCGCAATTCAGAGTGCTGCGGTGCACTTCGTTTGTGAGCCTGCTGTTTCCGCTGCTGCTGATTTCGCGGTTTCGCCGCAAGGGTCGAGAATACGATCCGCATGCCGAGTATCGCGTTCCGCGCGTCGTCAACGCAGTGCTGGAGATGGCGTTGAGCGCCGAGCGCACGGCAATCCGGCTCGGCGCGACGCTGCCCTTCGGCGGCTCGCTGCTGCTCGTGGCGCGCCGGGAAGGGGGCGGGGCGCAATGACGGAGTTGAAGCAGCCAGGATTCGCCCGGGTACTCGATTTTCCCCGTGTCTATAGCTGGTTCGCCAATTGCATCGGCGGCGATGCGCGCTCGGCGTACACGCGCGAGTATGTGAGGCCCGTCCCCGGCCAGCGGATCGTCGACATCGGCTGCGGCCCCGCGGACATCGTAAGTGAGCTTCCCGACGGCGTGGAGTACGTCGGGATCGACATGAGCCCCGAGTACATCGAAGCCGCCCGCGCTCGTTTCGGAGATCGTGCGACCTTC
>DASYPC010000150.1:0-9751 GCA_036007105.1 Burkholderiales bacterium
AGCCAGTACGGCGACGGCGAAGCATGGAAAGGGGCGAATGCGCTCGTGATCGGCAGCGGGAACAGCGGCCATGACATCGCGCAGGACCTGTACTCGAGCGGCGCGAAGGTCACGCTCGTGCAGCGCAGCCCGACGCTGATCGTCAACATCGAACCGAGCGCGCAGCTTCCGTACGCGCTGTACGACGAAGGACCACCGCTCGAGGACTGCGACCTGATCACGATGTCCGTGCCGCTCGCGCTCGCCTGGAAGACCCATCAGATCTACACCGAGAGAGCGAAGAAGCTGGACCAGCCGCTGCTCGACCGGCTAGAGCGCGTCGGCTTCAAGCTCGACTTCGGCGAGGAAGGCACCGGATGGCAATTCAAGTACCTGACGCGCGGCGGCGGCTACTACTTCAACGTCGGGTGCTCGGACCTGGTCGCCGAACGAAAGATCGGGCTGGCGCAGTTCTCGGACATCGCCGAGTTCGTCGCGGAAGGAGCGCGGATGCGCAGCGGCGAAACGCTCGCCGCCGATCTGATCGTGCTCGCGACCGGCTACAAGGGCCAGGAAGCGCTGGTGCGCAAGCTGTTCGGCGAGGAAGTCGCCAAGCGCGTCGGCCCGATCTGGGGATTCGGCGAAGGGCAGGAATTGCGCAACATGTTCATCCGCAGCGGCCAGCCTGGCCTGTGGTTCATCGCCGGGAGCTTTGCGCAGTGCCGGATCTATTCCAAATACCTCGCGCTGCAGATCAAGGCGAGCGAAGCCGGACTGTTACCGACATCTCGATAGGGGGAAACATGAAACTGCGGCTTGTCGCGGCTCCTCTCGCGGCATCCGGTGGTGGTTTCCGGGCTCTTGCGGATCGCACAGGGAACCGGCCGCCTGCCGGTGGTGATGATCCACGGCTCCGGCGGCATGGGGCCGAACGTGGAATTCTGGACGCGGGAATTCAACGAGATGGGACTGTTCAAATTGAACTGATCGGGCAGGCACAGCGCCCATGATCCGCTCGGTGCTCGCAGTCGTCGCTGGTGCGCTCGCCTGGATTCTCGTCGCGACCGCGTTGAACCTCGTTCTTCGCTTTGGCTGGCAGGACTACGCGGCCGCCGAGCCAGGAATGAGCTTCACCCTCCCCATGCTGCTGCTGCGTCTTTTGCTCGGAGTCGCCGCGTCTTTCGCGGCCGGTCTTGTCGCTGCACTCATTTCCAGGGGCAGCCGATGGCCCGTCTATGTCGTTGCGATCCTGCTGCTCGCGGCGTTCGTTCCCGTTCACTACAACCTGTGGGCGCGGTTTCCGGTTTGGTATCACCTGTTTTTCCTGGCGTCCTTGGTCGCTTTTAGCTACCTTGGCGCCGTGATTCGCTGGCGCTATCCAACATGAGCGGGACTTGGGCCCTAACGTTTCGTACCGGCGGTAGCGGGGACATTCCTGGCATCCGCTTCGTCGACCCGCTGATGCGCGCGGACCGCGCCCGGGCGCAGCTGATTGCTTCGGCGCTGCAGAACGGCGACTGTATCGTCGCGGCCCGCGGCGACGAAATCGTCGGGTTTGCCATTCTCAACTACACCTTCTTCGACCAGGGCTTCGTTCCGTTGCTTGTCGTCGGCGCCGGCAGTCGGCGCAGCGGGGTCGGAACTGCATTGCTCGCCGAGCTCGAGCGCCGCTGCGCGAAGCCGAAGCTTTATGTCTCGACCAACGAGTCCAACGTGCCGGCACAGTGCCTGTTCGAGAAATGCGGCTTTGCCCCGAGCGGTCGGATCGAGAACCTCGATCTCGACGACGCCGAGTTGCTCTATTTCAAGCACGTCGTTGCCGCGGCACCAAAGTTCAAAGAGGACGCGTCCAGCAGCCATACGATTCAATGAAGGCATCCGCATCGTCGAGCTGCCCGACGTCAAGGAACGGCTGCGTACGCTCGGCGGCGATCCGGCGCCGACGACGCCGGAGGGCTTCGACGCCCACATCCGCGCGGAGGTCGCGAAATTCCGGAAAATCGTCCAGGACGCCGGCATCAAGCCGGAATAGGGATCGGAGGGATCATGAGCGAAGCAAAGCCCCAGCCGTACAAGGTCCGCGCCATTCAAGTCGTCGCGAAAGGCGCCGACGTGCTCGTGCGCGAATACACGCTCGATCCAGGGGAAGCAATCCCGTGGCACCGGCACAGCGAAATTTCCGACTACTACTACGGGCTGCAGGGCGTGGTGCTCGTCGAGACCCGAGAACCGGCCGCGCGACACGAGATCGGCGTCGGGCAGAGTGCAACGGTGACGCCTCCGACCGTGCACCACGTCTCGAATCCGGGTCCGCAGCCGTGCCGTTTCCTGCTGGTCCAGGGCGTCGGCAAGTATGACTTCGTCAATGCAGGTACCTAGCATCGGGCGGGCGGTTCGGATCCTGCTGTCGCTCGGCCTGCTGTCGCAGGCTGCGCGCGCCGACTACACGATTGTCGTCGACCCGGCGCAGCTGCATGAGCTGACGCTTTCGCTGAGGCTGCCGAAAGCCGAAGGTGCGCCGCACCGGCTGAATGTGCGCGGCGCCGCCTGGGGATTGGACTCGCAGGTGCATTCCGCCCGCTGCGGCGAGACGCCCCTCAAGCAGCAGAAGGACGGAACCTGGATCGCCGAGAGTTCCTGTCGCGAAGTGACCTGGAACGTGGGCCCCGTGGTCGTCGCCGACGGCCGGGCAGATGTCTCGCAACAGGCGACCTTGTTGTTCCAGCAGCCGCGCTGGCTGCTGCTGTCCGAGCCGACGTCGCTGCTGCGGCTGATGGACGTCCCGCCGGCGCCGGCGTCGCGGATCGCTCTCCAGCCGGGAGCGGCGGCGATGCTGGGCGCAACGGCGCTGGGCGAACGGACCTGGCGAATGCCTGGCGCGAACGACGCGCCCGAATTTTTCGTGATCGGCGATGCGCCGGTGAGATCGCGCACCATCGGCACCTTCGAAGTTCGCTACGTAGCGGACAATCCTGGGCGGGTCGAAGCGCTGGGGCTCGAGCCGCTGCATGAGAAGGCGCTCGAGTATCTCGGGCGTCTGCTTCCGCCCCCATCAACGCTGCCCGCCGCGGAACGAACGCTGCTCGTCGTCTGGGTCGGGATCGACGAGCGACGCGGAAAGGCCGGCGGCGCTGCCGGCAGCCGCAGCTTCGTCGCCAACTACCTGATCGGCAAGCCGGAGTCCGCGCGCCTGAATGCCGCGCGGACGTTGTATGTGCTCGCGCACGAGCAATTTCATCAGCTCGCCGAGCTTGTGCGCGGCCCGCGGCCGCCGCTCCCCGCGTGGCTCAACGAGAGCCTCGCCACCTACTACGGAGTGAAGGCGCTGCTGAAAGTGGCGCCCGGGGCCGAATCCCAATCGATCCGTACCGAACTCGCCGGTGCGACTTTCTGGACCGAGGTCGATACCGCCTTGCGCTCTCGGTCCGCGGACGCAAGCGACCTGGATGCGCTCGTTCCCGCGCTCGTTCGGTCCGAGGTCCGGCAGGGAGCGCGCCTGCCCGAGGCGTTCCTAGCCGAGCTGCGCGCGAATCTCGGCGCCCGGGCCGACGAACTTCTGGCAAAGTATGTCGGCGATTGACCATGGATGCCCGAACCGCCCGGACGATGGCGCGCTACAACCAGTGGATGAACGAGCGCCTGTATGAGCTCTCTGCCCGGCTGTCGGACGAGGATCGCAAGCGTGACGCGGGCGCGTTCTTCAAATCGATTCACGGCACGCTGAACCACCTGCTGCTCGGCGACAAGATCTGGATGGGCCGCTTTACCGGCGATCCGCTGGTCTTCACTTCCCTCGCGCAGGAGCTCCATGCGGACTTCGATGAGCTGCGGACCGAGCGCGCGTCGACCGATCGATCCATCGTCGAATGGGCGCAATCGCTGAGCGATGCGGATTTCACGCGCGAACTCTCGTATACAAGCGTCGTGAAGCCGCAGCCGCGGCGCTATCCGCTCTGGTTCGCAGTTGCGCATTTCTTCAATCATCAGACGCATCATCGCGGCCAGCTGACTGCGCTGCTGTCGCAGCGGGGGCTGGATCCGGGTGTCACCGATCTGATCTGGCTCCCCGAGCTCCAGCGCCCGTAGGCGGATCATGATTCGACAAAGCCGCGAAGACGACCTGACCGCAGTGCTCACGGTCATCAACGATGCTGCGCAGGCCTACAAGGGCGTGATCCCGTCCGACCGTTGGCATGAGCCCTACATGCCGCTCGCCGAGCTCGCGCAGGAGATTGCCGCTGGCGTCCGCTTCTGGGTCGCCGAGGAGAACGGCCGCGTGATCGGCGTGATGGGGATCCAGGACAAAGGGGAAGTCGCGCTGGTGCGCCATGCGTACGTCGCGACCGTGCTGCAGCGAAAAGGCGTCGGTGCCGGACTTTTGAAGCATGTGCAAAGCCTCACGAGCAAGCCGATCCTGATCGGCACGTGGCGGGACGCGACGTGGGCGATCGCGTTCTACCAGCGCAACGGATTCACGCTGCTCTCCGACGCGGCCAAGGACGAATTGCTGGGCAGGTTCTGGTCGATTCCGGCGCGGCAGGCCGAAACGTCGGTCGTGCTCGCCGATCGACGCTGGATGGAGCGAGACGCTGCGACAAAGGCATGATCGCGAGCGCGCGGCAGGCGCTGGCTTTTGTACGCAAACACGGCGTCGTGCTGGCTTCGGCCAGAGGAGATGCGCCTCGGTTGACCGAAGCGATCGCGGGCGAACCGATCCAGGGGAGCTGGTGGGCCCATCGGCAAGGTCGCCGGATCTTCTCGATCCTGTCCGCTGTCAGCGAATCCGAGGACGTTCTGGTTTGCCGGCTCATCGACGGCAAGATCACGCTGGTTCATCGGCGGCTGTGGCCGGCGCTGGTCCGGCTCTCGAAGCGCTTCACGCCGGCGCAGGTCGCGCAGGTACGAGAAGCGCACACCCCTTCCGGCCGGCACGTCAGCAGAACGATTGCATTCCCGCGCTGGGTGCCTGACGAAACCGTGAAGCAGGCCAAAACGATCGACGAGCAGGACGCGCTTGCCGTCTTCGGCGCATGGCTGCCCCGGCGACGGCGATGACCGTCACGAATCCCCCCAGATCGAGCGCGCGGCGTCGACGCACAGCCTGAGCTTCGCGCGCTCGTCGGCCTCGGTCACCGGGTTTCCGCCCATCGTGCTCGCGAAGCCGCACTGCGGACTGATCGCGCAGCGCCCCGCATCGACGTACTTCGCCGCTTCGTCCGCGCGACGCTTCAGCTCGTCGATCGTCTCGAGCTGCGGCACCTTGCTGCTCACCGTGCCGAGCACCACGCCTTTCGTCTTCGGCAGGAAGCGCAGCGGCGCGAAGCTTCCGGCGCGCGGCGTGTCGAACTCGAGCAGGAAATGGTTGACGCGCGCACGCCCGAAGAGCTTCTCCGCGACCGAGTCGTAGCCGCCCTCGGAAAGGTACATCCCCTTGTAATTGCCGCGGCACATGTGCACGCCGACCACCATGCCGGCCGGCAGGGCCTTGACCGCCTCGTTGATCGCGTCGACGTAGAGGTCGACGAGCGCTTCCGGGTCGCCTCCCGCGGCGCTCACCTGCTCGCGCGCCGCCGGATCGCACAGCACCGCGAGCGCGACCTCGTCGAGCTGCACGTAGCGGCACCCTGCGCGCGCGAGGTCTGCGATCTCCGCCTGGTACACCTTACCGAGGTCGGCGAAGAACGCGCGCGCGTCCGGGTAGACGCCGGGCGCGCCCCACTCCATGAACCGGTAGAAATGCGTCGTCGACGGCGCCGGCATCGTTACCTTCTGTGTGCAGCGCGTGAGCGGCGACGCGAACAGGTACTCGTCGAGCGTAATCGGCTCGCTGCGGCCGACCTTCGCCGCGACGAATGGCGCGGTGAACGCGCTTTCGTGGCCGTGCGCGTCGTGGAAGCGGAACACCGCGTCCTTGACGATCAGCCCGCGCGTCAGGCGCACGAACTTTTCCCAGTACGAGACGCGGCGGAATTCCCCGTCGGTCACGACGGCGAGGCCGCACTCTTCCTGCAGCTTCAACACGTCCCGAATCGCCTTGTCCTGCGCAGCGCGCAAGCCGGCGTCTTCCAGCTTGCCTTCCGAATGCCGGCGGAATGCCTGCCGCAATTCTTTGGGCCTCAATAGACTGCCGATGTGATCCGCCCGGAATGGCGGGCGGCCGTTCGCCTCGATGCGCATCCGACACCTCGCTGGGGACGGCATAGAATACACGCGCATGCTGCCGCGCGTCGCCGACTCTCCGAACGCGAGCGAGCTGCGGCGCACCTCCGCTCCTGCGCTGCTCGCGCGGCGCGCCCGCGCCGAACCCGGCGCCGTCGCCTACCGCGCCAAGCATCTCGGGCTGTACCGCGAGCGCACCTGGAGCGACTATGCGCGGCTCGTCGCGCGCACGGCGCATGGATTGCGCTCGCTCGGACTCGCGCGCGGCGAGCGCGTCGCGATCATGGGCGATGCGTGCGAAGAGTGGATGCTCGCCGACCTCGGCGCGCAAGCCGCGGGCGCGATCGTCTTCGGCATCTATCCGACCGCGTCGCCCACCGAGCTCGAATACCAGATGCGGGACGGCGGCGCGTCGATCTTCGTCGCCGAGGACCAGCAGTACGTCGATCGCATCCTGCCGCTCATCGCGCGCCTGCCGCAGCTTCGACGCATCGTCGTGCTCGACCCTTCCGCGCTCTTCGCCTACCCGCCTCCGCTGCCGTTGACTTTCGACGAGTTGCTGCAGGCGGGCGGCGAGCGCGATGTATCGGACCTCGAAGCGCTCGCGCAGGAGCTCGATCCGGCGTCCGACGCCTTCATCGTCTACACCTCCGGCACCTCGGGAAACCCGAAGGGCGCGCTCGTGTCGCATGGCAAGCATCTCGCCGCGGCGCAAAACCTCGTAGAGCACTACCCGACGCTCGCAGGAAGCACGCATCGCACCGTTGCCTACCTGCCGATGTGCCACATCCTGGGTCGCGACATCGCGATCACGTTGCCGCTCCTTAGCAAGCTCGTGCCGCATTTCGGCGAGGATGTCGAAGACCTGCCGCGCACGTTCTTCGAGGTCGCACCCACCGTGCTCTTCACCGTGCCGCGCTTCCTGCAGAAATTCGCGTCGCAAGTGCTCGTCTCGATCGGCAGCACCTCACCGGTCAAGCGCGCTGCATATGACGCGGCGATGCGAGTCGCTCGCGGCCAGGCCCGCGCGCGCTGGGGGAGTGGCGCGGCTGATTCGCTCGCCTATCGGCTTGCGCGCACTCTCGTGTTCGCGCCGCTGCTCCAAAAGCTCGGTCTCGACCGGCTCGAGCTCGCGATCTCGGGCGGGGCGCCGCTTCCCACCCAGACGATGGCGCTGTGGCAGATGTGGGGCGTGAACGTCGTAGAGATCTACGGCCAGACCGAGACCGCCGGCGCGATCATCACCGGCCAGAAAGGGCCTTTTCCGCGGCCGGGCAACGTCGGCACGGAGCCCGCGGGCTGGGAAACCAAGTCCGGCGAAGGGGGCGAGATCCTCGTTCGCAGCGACGACCTGTTCTGCGGCTATTGGAATCAGCCGCAGGCGACGCGCGAGGCGTTCAATGCGGACGGATGGCTCCGCACCGGCGACATTGGCGAATGGAAGGACGGGACGCTGCGCATCGTCGATCGCGCGCGCGACTTCATCGTCACCTCGGGCGGCAAGACGCTTTCGCCCTCCTTCGTCGAGAACCTCTTGCGCGCGAGTCCGTATGTTGCGGAAGCGATGGTGATCGGCCATGCGCGCAAGTACCTGAGCGCGCTCATCGAGATCGATTTTGACGCGGTGGCCGACTGGGCGCGCACGAACGACGTCGCCTATACCGGCTTCACGAGCCTCGCGTCGCATCCCGCGGTGGAGCGCCTTCTCGAAGCCGAGGTCGCCCGCGTCAACCGCGAGCTGTCGCGCGTCGAGCAGGTGAAGGCATTCCGCATCCTGCCGAAAGCGCTCGACCCGGAAGAGGAAGGCGAGCCGCTGACGCCGACGCGCAAGCTCAAGCGCGCGCAGATGCTCGAGCGCTTCGGGGCGCTCGTCGAGTCCATGTACGATGACCGCGAAGAAAAGCTCGTCGCCGCCGGAGTCGGCGACGCCCTGAAAGCCTGAACGAGGAGGAGGAAGGCATGAAGAAGGCACTGATCGCAGTTCTCTGGACGCTCGCCGGGCCGGCGGCGGCGCAGGACGCCTACGTGGTCGGCGTCTCGGCGTCGATGACGGGCCCCGCCGCTGGAATCTACGCGCCGGTGGTCGATGCAATGAAGGCGTATCTCGATCACGTCAACGCGAGGGGCGGGGTGAACGGCAGGCCGGTCCGCCTGATCGTGCAGGACGACGGCGCCGAGCCTTCGAAAGCCGCCGCCAACGCGAAGAAGCTGCTCGCGCAGGACAAGGTGGTGATGCTCATCAACACCAGCCTTTCGTCCACCTACGCGCCGATGGTTGCCGAAGCGAAGCGCGCCGAGGTGCCGCTCTATTTTGGCGGGTCGGTGTGCCCGAAGGAGACCTACCCGCCCGCCGACCCGCTGCTGTTCTGCTCGAGCGCGTTCGGCGCGAACCTCGATTCGCAAGGCGCGCTCGCGTTCGTGAAAGCGCAGGCGAAGGAGCCGGTGCGGATCGGCTTTGCCGCGATGGCGATCCCGATCGCGCGCGCAGAGATCGACTATGCCGAGGGACTTTCGAAGTCGATGGGCATGACTCCGGTGGAAAAGCAGATCTCTCCGCCGCCCGCGCCCGACTACACGCCGTTTGCGACGAAGCTGAAGGACGCGAACCCGAACTGGGTGTTCTCCTGGTCGCCCTGGGTGTCGCAGGTGCGCACGTTCGAGGCGATGCGGCGCCTGGGCTGGAGCGGCCGCTATCTCACCTGGGCGCACTTGAACGCGGAGGAAGAGCTGGCGAGGATCCGCGACGGCGAGTTCTATGTGATCGGCACGAATGCGTTCTTCCAGGACGACCTGCCGGTGCATGCCCAAATCCGCGCCGTGACGCATCGCGCGAATCTGAAGTACCCGGTGACCTACCTCACCGAGGGCTTCATCGCGGGCCTGGTGATCGAATCGACGCTCAAGGCGACGCCCTGGCCGCCGACGCCGAACAAGGTGCTCGCGGCGATGAACAACCTCAAGGTCGACCTGAAGGGCCTGCGCGGCGGCGCGCTCGAGTGGACGAAGGACAACCACTTCCGCACGCGGCAGTTCTACCGCGTCTGGAGATGGGACCCGTCGGCGGCGAAGATCGTGCGCGTACAGGACTGGCAGGCGATCGAGGTGAAGCGCTAGCGTGCAGCTGGCGGTCAATATCGCCGTCCTCGCGGCGATCTATGCGCTGATCAGCTGCGGCTACGTTCTCATCTACCGCGTCAGCCGGGTGTTGTCGCTCGCGCACGGCGAGCTGATGATGCTCGGCGCCTACGGCCTCGCGGCCACGGCGTCGCTCTTCTCCGCCAATCCGCTCGTCGCGATCGCGGTTTCGATCGCGCTGGCGATGACCGCGGGGATCGCGGTGTACGCCGCGCTCATGTGGCGCATGACCGGCGAATCCGTGCTGGCCGCGGTGCTCGCGACGATCGCGCTCGGCGTACTGCTGCGCGGCGCGATGATCCTCGTGTTCGGCACGCAGACCCAGTATCCGCTGCAGAGCCTCGGCTGGACGAACGCTTCGATCGCGCTCGGCGGATCGGCGCGCATCTCTGCGGCGGGTCTGGCGCTCGTTCTCGTCACTGCAACGGTCTACGCGGGCCTCTTCGCGTTCCTGCGCGCGACGCGCTGGGGGATCCGG
>DASYPC010000151.1:0-14755 GCA_036007105.1 Burkholderiales bacterium
CGTCGCTCATGAATCCGGCCAGCTCGCGGAGCACTTGCTGCGCCGGATCCCCGCCGAGCTGAGCTTCCCCGCCGAGGCCGTGCACGAGAATGTTGTCCGCGCGACTGGGCTCTTGCTGCTGCAATACCGCCGCATAGGCGCGACCGGCCGCGATGCGTTCCGCGGTGACTTCCACCGCAGCGACGGACAGCAGCCGATCCCGCTTCGGATTGAGGCCGCTCGTTTCGCAATCGACGACGACCCAGTGTGCCGCCGCGAGTGGCGTGCGGCGGAACCACTTCACGATGCGAAATCTATGCGGATGCGCTGCTGCAGCAGCGCGGCTTCGCGGAACGCCTCCTTGAGGACGCGGCGCTCGAGCGCGCTCAGGGAGGCGACGCTCAATAGATTGCCGTGCCGCAAGCGCAGGCCCTGGATGAAGTGAAATCCATCGACGGCGCTTGCCTCGCCCTTTGCGCGCAGGCGCCGCGCGGTGCCCGTCTCGGCAACTCCTTCGGCAAGCGCCAGCACGCGCGCCGCGTCGACGAAGGGCCGAGCGCCGGACGCCTTGAGATCGAGCGTGTCGGCGGAGAAGTCATGCAGCAGGCCGAGCGGCGGGCGGCTGAGCAGCGCATTCTCGGTCAACGCGCGCAGGAAACCGCGGTTCGCCTTCGTCTGAGCCAGCACGCTCTCTCTCAACGCGCCCGCCAGGCGCGCCTCGCCGGCGAGCGGGCGAAAATCGAAGAAGATGCTCGCGTTGAGAAGCGCCTCCGGTTCCGGGGTGCGAATCCAGCGATCGAAGACGCTGCGCCAATCTTCCGCGCTGAGGCACCAGCGCGGATTACGGGCCATGATGTCTCCTTTGCACAGCGGGAATCCGGCCGCATCGAGGCCGCGGTTCACCTCGTCGGCGAACGCAAGCAGCCGATCCTTCTCTGCGTCGGCAAACACGAGCGCGTTGTCCTGGTCGGTGACGAACGTCTGCTCCATGCGACCTTCGCTGCCGAGCGCCATCCAGCACCAGTGCCCCTGCACGGCATGAGCGTTCGATACGAGATCGATCAACCGGTGCGTAAGGGCGTCATTCAGCGCGCTGGCGATCGCGGTCAACTGCTCCGACGCGATGCCCCGTGCCAACAAATCGCGCAACAGGCTGCGGATGTCGGCGGCTGAGTCCGTCAGTTCGGCCGCGCTTGCTGCGATCTGAATGCGCTCTGCCGTGCGCTGCAAGCTGACGCGTTGCAGCGCGAAGAGGTCGCGCTCGGAAACGACGCCGGTCAGCTTGCCGTCGCGCGTCACGACGACGTGCCGGATGCCACGGCCCGCCATGACGATCGCAGCGTCGGCGAGCGTCGCGTCTTCTTCGAGCGTGACCGGCTGCGGCGTCATCAGCGACGACACCGGCGCCTCGACGCTCGCCTGCGGCGTGGCGATCTTTTCCAGCACGTCGACCGTGGTGAGGATTCCCAGAGGCACGCCATCGGCATTGGCGACGACCATCGAGCCGATCCGTTGCGCGCGCATGGTCTTCAGCACGTCTCGGACCGGCGTATCCGGAGCGCACGATACGGCGGGCCGCGCCAGCACCGAGCGCAGCGGTGCGAGCATTCCGGCTTCGTCCGCGAGCGCTTCGCTCGAAAGGGCGCGTTGGGCACGGCGCGCGCGCTCCAGCAGCTCGGTAAGATGATTGGTGCAGAACGCGTGAAAAGCCGGGCTGCGCTCGACCAGCGCATGGAAATCCGCGCCCGGCAGCTCCCAGCAAAAGACATCGCTTTCGGCGCGGTACTCGTAGACGGTCGCGCGGTGTCCGATTAGAGCGTCTACGGGAAAGCACTCTCCCGAGCCGAGGACCACATCCGCAGCGGGCTCCCCGGATCGAGTGCCTCGACCACGCACCCGCCCTTGCTTGAGGATGTACAACCGGTCGACGGGAGCGCTGTCCGGTCCCGTGATGAGCGTGGCGCTCGCGTAGTACGCGAGCGTTGCACGATCCGCGAGAAAGCGCAGCGAGTCTGCGTCCATCCGGTCAAATGGGGCATGGCTTCGCAGTGCAGCAACCGTTCTCGCAGCAAGAGCCTCGGCGGCGGGCGGCATTCCCTAGGTTACCGTCCGAATTGCAGGCTAGCAGACAGCTATTTCGCTGGGTCTGGACGCGGCTTTTCTCTTTGCCCCGAGACGTCCAGGGCATGTGATCACCTCTGCCTTTACGTTGCCCAGTGACATGCTTTTTCCCCCCGCATTGTCTTTTCTTTGCGCAGCGTATGCTCGCTGCGTCATGCTTCCCGACGGGTGCTCTGCAATCATTCTACGCTGCGCACACTGCCGGGGTCGTCGCCTGCGCCCGACGTCGTCCCCTGGCTTCCGGTGAATTCGCCGGGCTGCATCAAGCTTTCCTGACGACGATTCGAGTTTTCCTGACAGCAAAGATAGGAAAGCCTCCCTATAGTTTTCCATAGGCTCCGGCCTGGGAGGCGATTGAGCGTGGGGAGAACTGGGAAGACACGAAAGTACTCACTCACGTGGGTGGGCGCCCTGTCGTTTCTGGGGCTCGCGAGCGTTGCCTCATCCGCGTTCGCGCAGCAGGCAAACCCCGGCCTCGCCGATCTGAGCCTCGAAGAGCTCGCGAACCTGCAGATCACTTCGGTTTCGCGCCGCGCCGAGCGGCTCTCCGATGCGGCGGCTTCGATATTCGCGATCACCGGCGACGACATTCGCCGCTCGGGCGTCACCAGCCTCCCCGAGGCGCTGCGCCTGGCGCCGAATCTGCAGGTCGCGCGGGTCGATGCGCGCCAGTATGCGATCAGTGCGCGCGGCTTCAACAGCACGACCGCGAACAAGCTCCTCGTCCTGATCGACGGCCGCACGGTCTATACGCCGCTCTTTTCCGGCGTGTTCTGGGATGCGCAGGATGTCTTTCTGGACGACGTGCAGCGCATCGAGGTCATCAGCGGCCCCGGGGCGACGCTGTGGGGTGCCAACGCGGTCAACGGCATCATCAACGTCATCACGCGGCCCGCCTCGGAAACCAAGGGACTCCTCGTGTTCGCGGGTGCCGGCAACCGGGAAAGCGGAATCGGCGCGCGCTACGGAACGGATCTTTCCGGTGGCGCGTTCCGGGTCTACGGCAAGGGCTTTGATCGCGACAACACCGTGCGGGCAAACGGAACCAATGTCCCCGATGGCTGGCAAAACGGCCAGGCGGGATTCCGTGCGGACTGGGGCACCCTGGCGAACGGCTTTACGCTGCAGGGCGACGCGTACCGGGGCACGATCGATCAGCTTGCGCCGGGGGACGTGCGCATTTCGGGCGGCAACCTGCTCGCGCGCTGGTCCCGAGAGCTCGCCGCCGGCAGCCACCTGCAATTCCAGGCGTACTTCGATCAGACCGAGCGCGAGATTCCCGGCACGTTCATCGAGCGCCTCGGCACGTTCGACGTCGAATTTCAGCACGCGTTCCAGCCCACGGCCGGCCACTACCTGACTTGGGGCGGAGGGCACCGCAGCGCGCGTGATCGCGTCACCAATTCCGCCGGTCTGGCTTTTCTTCCGGCGAGCGTCACCCAGCGCTGGTCGAATCTGTTCGTCCAGGACGAGATCGCGCTCGGCGAGCGGCTGCGTTTCACCGCCGGGGTCAAGGCCGCGAGCAATCCGTACACCGGCTGGGAGCTGCTGCCATCGGCGCGGCTGGCATGGAAAGTCGACGCGAGCCAGATGGTCTGGGGCGCACTGTCGCGCGCGGTGCGCGCACCGGCGCGGCTCGACCGCGACTTGTTCATTCCCGGGCAGCCGCCGTTTCTGCTTTCGGGCGGGCCGGACTTCCGCTCCGAGATCGCCAACGTGGCGGAGCTCGGCTACCGGGCCCAGCCATCACAGCGTCTGTCCTACTCGCTGACCGCTTTCCGTGCCGTATATGACCGACTGCGCAGCATCGAGCCGATCGGGGGCGGTGCGCTGATGATCGACAACAAGATGAAGGCCCGGACGAACGGGCTCGAAGCCTGGGGCAATTTCCAGGCGGCGGCGAACTGGCGCCTGAGCGCCGGCGCCACCTTTCTCGACGAACACCGCAGCTTTCGGGCCGACAGCGGCGACAGCAATCTCGCCGGTGCCGGCAATGACCCGAAGCGGCAGTTCCTGCTGCGCTCGTCGCTCGATCTGCCGGGCCAGCAGGAATTCGATGTCATGGCCCGCCATGTCGCTCGCCTGCCGAGTCCGGCCGTACCGTCCTACACGGCGGTGGATGCCCGCTATGCATGGCGGTTACAGAAAGAGCTGGAGATCTCCGTGACCGCGCAGAACCTGTTCGACAAGCGTCACCCCGAATCCGGAGCCGCCGCGACGCGCAGCGAGATCGAGCGCGGCGTGTTCGTCAAAGTCAAATGGTTGCACTGATCAAGCACGTCGTCCTGCTCATCGCCGCGCTGCTTGCGGCGGAGTCCGCGCTCGGCCAGGGCGAGCGCGGGCTCGAGACGCAGATCAAGGCCGCGTTTCTCTACAAGTTCGGGGGGTTCGTCGAGTGGCCGGCGGGCGCGTTTGCGCGCGCCGACAGCACGTTCTCGATCGGCGTGCTGGGCGCCGATGGCGTGGCCGCAGAGCTCGAGCGGCTGGTGGCGGGACGCACCGTCCACGGCCGGGCAATCGCGGTGCAAAAGCTCAAGCGCGGAGAGCCTCTCGCCGGCCTGCATCTGCTGTTCATCGGACAGCCCGAAGCCTCGCGACTGCCCGAAATACTGTCCGCGGCGAAGGGTCAAGCGCTTCTGATCGTGACCGAGACCGAGGACGCGCTGGCCCGGGGAAGCATGATCAACTTCATCACCGTCGACGACAAGGTGCGGTTCGACGTCGCGCTGCCGCCGGCCGAGCGCGGCCAGCTCAGGATCAGCTCCCGGCTGCTCGCTGTTGCGCGCAAGGTGATCACGGGCTAGCCATGAATCTGCTCGCGACCCGCTCGGTTCAGCAGAAATTGCTGGCGGTCGTCCTGCTCGCCACGCTCGTCGCCGTGCTCGTTGCCGTCGCCGCCATGGTTGCCTACGACCTGAGGCTCTATCACCGCAGCTGGATCGCCGACCTGACGACGCAGGCAGAGCTGCTCGGACGCACGAGCGCGCCGGCGTTGACGTTCAATGACGCGCGCGTGGCAAAGGAGAATCTCGATCTGTTGCGCTACCGGCCGAAGATGCGCGCCGCGGCGATCTATAACGCCAAAGGAAAACTGTTTGCGACGTTCGTCAACAACGCGGACCGGGAGCTTCCCGCGCTTCCCGAGGCGGACGGCATACGCATCGAGGGCGACAATCTGATCGTGTTCAAGCGCATCGTGGCCGATCGCGAGATTCTCGGCACCGTCTATCTGCAGGCCGAGTACGAGTTGTATGACCGGCTGCTCAGCTATCTGGGCATCGCGGGCCTGGTGACGCTGGCGGCGATGCTCGTCGCCTATTTCCTGTCGCTGCCGCTGCGGCGCGTGGTGACGCGTCCGCTGCTCGCGATCGCGAAGGTGGCGCGGGAGATCACCGAGAAACGCAACTTCGCCCTGCGCGCGCAGAAGCTCAGCCAGGATGAAATCGGCCTGCTCGCGGACAGCTTCAACGCGATGCTTGCCGAGATCGAGCGTGCGACGCGCGAGCTCGAGGCGCTCAACCGCGAGTCGGCGCGCGAAGTCTCGGTGCGCCGGCGCGCGGAGGAGGAGATCCTGCGGCTGAACACCGAGCTCGAGCAGCGCGTGCGCGAGCGCACCGCGCAGCTCGAATACACGAACGGCGAGCTCGAGGCTTTCTGCTATTCCGTCTCGCACGACCTGCGGGCGCCGTTACGCGCGATCGATGGTTTCAGCCAGGCGCTGGTCGAGGATTGTTCCAAGGAGCTGTCCGAGGAGGCGCTCGGATACCTGACGCGGGTCCGCAGCTCGACCGAGCGCATGGCGCAACTGATCGAGGACCTGCTGAATCTCTCGCGCGTATCGCGCGGCGAGCTCGCACAGCAGGAGGTCGACGTCGCCGACCTGGCGAAGCGGGTCGTGGCCGACCTGCGGCATCGCGAACCGAAGCGAGACATCGAGATCTCGATCTGGGACGGCATGCAGGCGCACGCCGATGCCCGGCTGGTGCGCGCCGCGCTCGAGAACCTGATCGGCAACGCCTGGAAATTCACCTCCAAGGCGGCGCATCCGCGAATCGAAATCGGGGCGCTGCGCGACGGCAAGCACAGCACCTTCTTCGTGCGCGATAACGGCGCCGGGTTCGACATGGCCTATTCCAACAAGCTGTTCGGCGCATTCCAGAGGCTGCATTCGGTGAATGAATACCAGGGCACCGGAATCGGCCTGGCGACCGTGCAGCGGATCGTTCATCGTCATGGAGGGCGCATCTGGGCCGACGCGCATCCTGGCAAGGGAGCCGTGTTCTTCTTTACGCTGGAGCCCGGCGAGGCCGCACCGGCCGTGCCGCGCGTCGCGGAGGTGGCATCATGAGACTGCGACAAGTGAAGGTGCTGTTCGTCGAGGATTCGGAAACGGACGTCGAGCTCGCGCTGCGGGCGCTCAAGCGCGAGGGCCTGGAGGTCCTGTCGTGCCGGGTCGAGACCGAAGACGCCATGAAGGAGGCGCTTGCCAACTTCGACCCGGACCTGATCCTGTCCGACTTCTCCATGCCGCAGTTCGACGGGTTGAGCGCGCTGAACGTGGCGAAGGGCATAGCGCCCGAGCTGCCGTTCATCTTCGTATCCGGAACGATCGGCGAGGAGCGCGCGATCGAAGCGATCCGGATGGGCGCGACCGACTATGTCCTCAAGGACAACGCGCGGCGATTGAGCACTTCGGTCAAACGGGCGCTCGGCGAGGCGCTGGAGCGCGAAGAGATGCGCAAGGGCGAAGAAGAGCGCGCGCGGCTGGTCGAGATCCTCGAAGCGACCAGCGACTATGTCGCGATGACCGATCCGGACGGCCAGCTGACCTATCTGAACGGCGCATGGCGCCGCCTCGCCGGCATCGGCGCGAGCGATCTCGACGGCCGAAAGCTGCTGGACTTCCATCCCGCCGCGACCCAGGAGCTGCTTCGCGACACGGCTTTGCCCGCGACGCTCGAGCACGGCATCTGGAACGGCGAGAGCTCGGTGCTCGCGGCGGACGGGACGCCGGTCCCGGTGTCGCAGGTCATCGTCGGGCATCGCGACTCGGAAGGCCGGCTGCGCTTCCGCTCGACGATCGCGCGCGATATCCGCGACCGCAAGGCCTACGAAGCGCGCATCCAGCACATGGCGAACTACGATTCGCTCACCGCAATGCCCAATCGCAGCCTGCTCGGCGACCGAGCGGTGCGGGCGATCGCGCATGCCAGGCGATCCGGGCGCGCCTGCGGGCTGATCGTGCTGAACATCGATCGCTTCAAGCTGCTCAACGATAGCTACGGGCATGCCGCCGGCGACACCTTGCTCAGGCTGCTCGCGGAGCGCGTGTCGCGCACCGTACGCGAGGTCGACACCACCGCGCGCCTCGGCGCGGACGTCTTCGCCGTTCTCGCGGTCGATCTCGCGCGTCCGGACGACATTCTCCCGACCGCGCGCAAGATTCACGAATGCACCACCGCTGCGTTCTTGATCGAGGGCCGCGGCGTGCACGTTTCGCTGAGCGTCGGGGCGAGCATCTTTCCAAGAGACGGCGACGATTTCGAGCTCTTGCTGCGCAACGCCGATGCAGCCATGCATCGGGTGAAGGAAGGAGGCGGCAACTGGATCCAGTTCTACGCGGCGGCGATGACGCGCGAGGCGACCGAGCGCATAGAGCTCGAGACGGCTTTGCGCCAGGCAGTCGAGCAGCAGCGGCTCGAGTTGCACTACCAGCCTCAAGTCGAGGTGCACAACGGCAGGATCGTCGGCGTCGAGGCCCTGATGCGCTGGAAGTACAACGAGCAGCGTTACCTCTCGCCGGCGGCGTTCGTGCCGATCGCGGAAGAGTCCGGCCTGATCGAACCGCTCGGCATCTGGGCGCTGATGACCGCGTGCAAGCAGCTCGCCGAGTGGCGCCGGGCGGGACATCGCCTGCGCATGGCGGTCAACGTTTCGGCGCGGCAGTTCCGCAGCGACAGCTTCGTCGAAGCGGTCGACCGGGCGCTGCGCGCCAACGGTATCGAGCCCCGGTGCCTCGAGCTCGAGCTCACCGAGAGCGTGCTGATCGAAGACCGCGAACGTGCGATCGCCACGCTGCAACGCCTGAAGGCTCTGGGAGTGCAGATCGCGGTCGACGATTTCGGCACCGGCTATTCGAGCCTGAGCTACCTGTCGGGGCTGCCCATCGACTGCCTGAAGATCGACCGCTCGTTCGTGGTGCAGACGACCATCGGCGGGCGCGACGCGGCGATCGCCCAGGCCATCATTTCGCTCGCGCATGCGCTAAGCTTGCGCGTGCTTGCCGAAGGCGTCGAAACCGCTGCGCAGCTCAATTTCCTGCGCGAGCATCGTTGCGACGAGTGCCAGGGCTATCTGTTCGCCCGGCCGCGCGTGCCCGAGGCGCTCCTCGGTGCGCTCGCGCAAGGATCGCTTGAGCCTGTCGACTAGCCACCGGAGAGATTTTCATGGCCGAGAAGATGGTCCTGCTGGTGGAAGACAATCCCGACGACGAAGCGCTTACGATGCGCGCGCTCAAGCAGTCGAAGCTGGCGAACGAAATCGTCATCACGCGCGACGGCAACGAGGCCCTCGAGTTCATGTTCGGAACCGGCAAGTACGAAGGACGCGACGTATCGCACACGCCGGCTGTGGTCCTGCTCGATCTGAAGCTGCCGAAGCTGAGCGGGCTGGAAGTCCTGGAGCGCTTGCGCGCCGATCCGCGCACCAAGCTGGTTCCGGTAGTGGTACTGACTTCGTCCAGCGAGGACGAGGACATGCTGCGCAGCTACCAGCTCGGGGCCAACAGTTATGTGCGTAAGCCGGTGGTGTTCGGCAAGTTCGCCGACGCGGTATCGCAGCTGGGGCTCTACTGGGTGCTCCTCAACCAGCTGCCGCCGAAAAACTAGACGTCTCGCAACAAAGTAATGCGCGTCCATGGCGCTGCGCCCCAGCGCGGTGCGATTTGGGGCGCGCGGCACGCCATTCCCGGCAGAAACCGCTGGCATGCGAATTGCGGCCCGGATTCCGCATGCGAGTCCTGGTCGTCGACGAATTCGAGGAACGGGCGGAAATCCTGCGCGACGGGCTGCGCCAGGCGGGCTATGAAGTCGCCGCGTCGCTGTCCTCGCCGGTCACGCTGCTCGAGACCGTGGAGAGCGCGAAGCCCGACGTCATCGTCATCGACACGGCCTCGCCGAGCCGCGAGGTGCTCGAGCATCTGGCCATCGTCACCCAGCGCATCCCGCGGCCGATCGTCATGTTCGCGAACGATGGCGCGCCGGCGACGATCCGCAAGGCAGTGCGCGCGGGCGTCTCCTCGTACGTGGTCGATGGCCTCGATCCCGCGCGGCTGGGAACCATCGTCGAGGTCGCCGTAGCGCGCTTCGAGAATTTCCAGGCGTTGCGCGGGCAACTCGCCGACGCGAACCTGCGGCTCGCCGAGCGCAAGCTCGTCGATCGGGCGAAGGGCCTGCTGATGAAGGGCCGCAGCCTCGACGAACAAACGGCCTACGCGATGCTGAGAAAGATGGCGATGGACCGCAAGCTGAAGCTCGCTGAGGTCGCGCAGCGGGTCATCGATGCGGCGGATCTTCTCGGTGCGTAAGTTGGCCTTGCGCACCGCGACAGTGCGGGGGCCCTCCTGGCTGGAGCGCTCAACTCGTTGATTCCTAACCGGACGGCCGGTGGCATGGAGCTTGCTGACTAACACTGAAGGGCGCAACGGCGCGCTCCTCTGAACAAAGGCGTTCGTGCATCCGGGATCGGATGCGCCAACGCCTTTTTTATTGCCTTGGAGGCAAACAGGATGAGCGCACACAGAAGGAATTTCATCAAGAAAGCGGGCGCGGCGGCGGTGATGAGCCTCGTGCCGCAGGCGGTGCGTCAGGGCGCATGGGCCGCCGGCTCCGACGCGCCCGAAAAGAAGGAAGTGAGGATCGGCTTCATTCCGCTCACCGACTGCTCGTCGGTGGTCATGGCCGCAGTAATGGAGTTCGACAAGAAGTACGGCATCAAGATCATTCCGACGAAAGAAGCTTCCTGGGCCGCAGTGCGCGACAAGCTCGTCAACGGCGAGCTCGACGCCGCGCATGTCCTCTACGGACTCATCTACGGCGTGCAGATGGGCCTCGGCGGGCCGAAGAAGGACATGAACGTGCTCATGAACCTGAACCACAACGGCCAGGCGTTCACGCTCTCGCGCAAGCTCTTCGACAAGGGAGTGAAGGACGGCGCGTCGTTGAAGACCCTGATCGACAAGGAGAAGGGCGAATACACCTTCGCGCAGACCTTTCCGACCGGCACGCACGCCATGTGGATCTACTACTGGCTGGCGGCGCACGGGATCCATCCGTTCCAGGACGTGAAGGCAATCGTCGTTCCGCCGCCGCAGATGGTGGCTAACATGCGCGTCGGCAACATGGACGGGTTCTGCGTCGGCGAGCCGTGGAACTACCGGGCGATCATGGACAAGATCGGCTTCACGGCCAACACCACACAGGACTTGTGGAAGGACCATCCCGAGAAGACGCTCGGCTGCACCGCCGAGTTCGCCCAGAAATATCCCAACACCGCGCGCGCCATGACCGCCGCGGTGATCGACGCCGGCCGCTGGATCGATGCCTCGATCAGCAACCGCCAGAAGACCGCCGAGGTGGTGTCCGACAAGTCGTACGTCAACTGCGACAAGGACGTGATCGTCGCGCGCATGCTCGGGCGCTATGACAACGGGATCGGCAAGGTGTGGGACGACAAGGACTACATGAAGTTCTACAACGACGGCTACGTGACCTACCCATTCCTCTCCGATGGCATGTGGTTCATGAGCCAGCATCGCCGCTGGGGCCTGCTCAAGGAAGAGCCCGACTATCTCGCGGTCGCGAAGAAAGTGAACCGCATCGACATCTACAAGGATGCGGCAGCGATGACAAAGACGCCGTTGCCGAAGGAGCCGTTCCGCACCGCGAAGTTCATGGATGGCGTCGTCTGGGATGGCAGGGACGCGAAGAAGTACGCGGGGTCATTCAAGCTCAGGGTGGCGTAGATGAGTGCGGTCCCCCTACGCAGGGAGATCATCCGCGCGAGCCCCGCGCATCCTGCGGCGGCGATGCTCACGGCCCGGGCCGATGCGGCGAAGGCGCGCGAGATGGCGAACGCAGCGGCCACTGGATATCGCCGCACGCGAGCGCCTGCGTGGCTGCCGGTGATGCTCGCGCCGGTAGTCGGGTTGGCACTATTCGTGGCGCTCTGGGCCGTCGTCGCCAAACTTGGAGGCAGAATTCCGGACCCTGCCGTGGTCTTCCAGGCGGCGGTGAAGATCTTCGCGGACCCTTTCTACAACAAGGGGCCGAACGACCAGGGCATCGGCTGGAACGTGCTGTCTTCGCTGCGGCGCGTCGGCATCGGCTTCGGCATGGCGGCGCTCGTCGGCATCCCGCTCGGCTTCATCATCGGACGCTTCCGCTTCGTCGCCGGCATGGCTGCGCCGATCATCGCGCTGCTCAAACCCGTCTCGCCGCTCGCCTGGTTGCCGATCGGGCTGCTGCTGTTCAAGGCCGCCAACCCGGCGGCGATCTACGTCATCTTCATCTGCAGCCTCTGGCCGATGATCGTCAACACCGCGGTGGGCGTGCGGCAGATCCCGCAGGACTACCTGAACGTCGCGCGCGTGCTGAACCTTTCCGAATGGAAGGTGTTCAGCAAGATCCTGTTTCCAGCCGTGCTGCCCTACATGATCACCGGCGTACGGCTGTCGATCGGCGTCGCCTGGCTTGTGATCGTCGCTGCCGAGATGCTGACCGGCGGTGTCGGCATCGGCTTCTGGGTGTGGGACGAGTGGAACAACCTCAAGGTCGAGCACATCATCATTGCGATCTTCACGATCGGCATTGTCGGTCTGCTGCTCGAGCAAGCCCTGGTACTGCTCGCCAGGCGCTTCTCCTATGCATAGCAATACGGGCATGGACGTGAACCGGTATCTCGTCGTGGAGCGGGTCGGCAAGACCTTCGAGACCAAGAGCGGGGATTTCGTCGCGCTGACCGATATCGACCTGGTGATCCGCAAGGGCGAGTTCGTCACGCTGATCGGCCACTCCGGCTGCGGCAAGACCACGCTGCTCAACCTGGTGGCCGGCCTGCACAGGCCGTCGGAAGGCACGATGCTGCTCGCCAACAGGCACATCGAGGGGCCCGGACCGGATCGCGGCGTGGTGTTCCAGAACCACTCGCTGCTGCCCTGGCTGAGTTGCTTCGAGAACGTCTATCTGGCGGTGGAGCGCGTCTTTCCCGACCGGAAGGAAAAGCTCAGGGCGAGAACTCGTGAAGCGCTGGAAATGGTCGGGCTTTCGCACGCCGAGAACAAGTACCCGCATGAGATCTCCGGTGGAATGAAGCAGCGCGTCGGCATTGCGCGCGCATTGGCGATCGAGCCCAAGGTGCTGCTGCTCGATGAGCCGTTCGGCGCCCTCGACGCGCTCACCCGCGCGACCCTTCAGGACGAGCTGATGCGCATCGTGGAGAAGACCGGCGCGACCGTGCTGATGGTCACGCACGACGTCGACGAAGCGGTGCTGCTCTCCGACCGGGTCGTGATGATGACGAACGGTCCGGCGGCGCACATCGGCGAAGTGCTCGCGGTGGCGTTGCCGCGGCCACGCGCGCGGCTCGCGCTGGCGCACGACGCCCGCTTCATGGACCTGCGCGCCGAAGTGCTCGAGTTCCTCTACGCAAAGCAGGCCGCCGACAAGACGAAGAAGGTGGAGCTGAAGGTGGCCTGATTCCTCGTCATGGGAAAAGTCTTCCTCATCGGAGCAGGGCCGGGGGATCCGGAGCTCATGACGCTCAAGGCAGTGCGCGCGCTGCGCGCGGCAGACGTCGTATTGGTCGACGACCTGGTGAATCGCGAGTGCCTCGCGCACGCCCGCCCGGACGCGAGGATCATTCGCGTCGGCAAGCGCGGCGGCTGCAGGTCCACGCCACAGCAGTTCATCGACAAGCTGCTCGTGCGGTACGCGAAGCAGGGGCGGACGATCGCTCGCCTGAAAGGCGGCGACCCCTTCGTGTTCGGTCGGGGCGGCGAAGAGATGCTGACGCTGACGCAGGCCGGCATCGAGGTCGAAGTGATTCCGGGAATCACCGCCGGCATCGGCGTTCCCGCCGCGCTCGGCATACCGGTTACGCACCGCCGGATTGCGAGCGGCGTCATTTTCCTCACCGGGCACACGGAGGACGGAGGCGAACCGAACTGGGATGCGCTTGCCCGGTCCGGGCTGACCTTGGTCATCTACATGGGCGTGTCCCGTCTGCAGCGGATCATCGCGGAACTGCGAAAGGCGGGGATGCCGGCAGAGATGCCTGCTTGCGTGATCGAAAACGGCACCCTGGCGACTCAGCGGCAGCGCGTGACGACTTTGGGCAATCTCTCCGCGGAAGGTTTCGGGAGCCCGGCCATCGTCGTGGTCGGGGACGTCGTCCGGTTCGCGCAGGTCGCGACGGCGGTGCCGACAGCGAGAGCGGCATGAGCAAGCCGCGCGTGGTCGTCATTG
Organism: Burkholderiales bacterium; assembly: GCA_036007105.1. Taxonomy (GTDB): domain Bacteria; phylum Pseudomonadota; class Gammaproteobacteria; order Burkholderiales; family SG8-39; genus 2-02-FULL-66-14. Next base: position 13,623 of record DASYPC010000151.1, read on the forward strand.
GCAACGGCATGGTGGGCCAGCGCTTCCTCGAGGAGCTGGCACGCCGCGGGCAAGGCATGGACATCACCACCTTCTGCGAGGAGCCGCGGCCCGCCTACGACCGTGTGCAGCTCACCAGTTTCTTCTCCGGGAAGACGGCTTCCGACCTGAACGTCGTGCCGGAAAAGTTTTTCCAGGAGCACGCGATGACGCTGCGCCTCAACGACAGCGTGCTGGCCCTCGACCTGGCAAGGAAGGTGGTGCGCTCGACGCGCTACAAGGAAGTGCATTACGACAAGCTGGTGCTCGCGACCGGCTCCTATCCGTTCGTCCCGCCGCTCTCGGGCTCGGACCGGCGCGACTGCTTCGTCTACCGGACGATCGAGGACCTCGAGGTCATTGCGGCCGCTGCAACGCGCTCGAAGGTGGGAGTCGTGATCGGCGGGGGGCTGCTCGGCCTGGAGGCCGCGAAGGCGCTCAAGGACCTCGGCTTGCAGACGCATATCGTCGAGTTTGCCTCGCGCCTGATGGCGGTGCAGCTCGATGAATCCGCCGGGCGGCTCCTGCGCCGCAAGATCGAAGCGCTGGGTGCGACCGTCCACCTTTCGAAGACCACCAAGGAAATCGTTCCGGGAACCGAAAGGCGCAACCGGCTCGTGTTCGCCGACGGCACGAGCCTGGAGACCGACCTGATTGTTTTCTCCGCCGGCATTCGCCCGCGCGACGAGCTGGCGCGCGCCGGCGGGCTCGCCGTCGGGGCCCGCGGCGGGATCCAGATCAATTCGCATTGCCAGACGACCAACCCGGACGTCTACGCGATCGGCGAGTGCGCGCTGTGGGAGGGACGGATCTTCGGCCTGGTCGCGCCCGGCTACCAGATGGCGGAAGTGGCCGCGCGCCACCTGCTCGGCGAGACGAACGTGCAGTTCCTCGGCGCCGACCTGAGCACAAAGCTCAAGCTGATGGGGGTGGACGTCGCCTCGATCGGCGATGCGCACGGCAGCACGCCGGACACGCTGAACTACGTCTTCACCGACGAGGCCACCGGCGTTTACAAGAAGCTGGTGATCTCCGGGGACCGCAAGCACCTCGTCGGTGCGATCCTGGTTGGCGACGCCTCGGACTACGGGACGCTGCTGCAGATGGCGCTCAAC
>DASYPC010000152.1:0-4952 GCA_036007105.1 Burkholderiales bacterium
CGATCGAGCCCTTCGCCCGGATGATCGATGTCGACGCCTTCCAGCGCGGTCGCGAACCGGTTCGAGTAGCTCTCGCGCCGGATTTCGCCGTCGGTGATGATGTCCAGGCCCGCCTCTTCCTGGGCGCGGATCGCGAGGATCGTCGCATCGTCCTGCGCCTGCGCGAGCCACGGCTCGGGAATCCGCCACAGCTCTTTCGCGCGCAGCCGCGGCGGGAAGCGCTTGCCGAGCTTCTCGCGATCGATCAGCCACTCGGGCTGCGGGTAACTGCCGACCAGCGTCGTGGGGAACAGCATCGATTCAACCGATCCGCTTCAGCTTTACCTTGTACATCTGCTGCCGCTCGACGTAGTACCCGGCGTTCGCGCGCAGGAACGCAACGTCCTTGTCGCTGAGCTCGCGCACGACCTTGGCCGGCGCGCCGAGGATGAGCGTGCGATCCGGAAAGACCTTGCCTTCGGTGATGATCGCGCCCGCGCCGACCAGGCAATCCTTGCCGATGACGGCCTTGTTCATCACGACCGCCTGGATGCCGATCAACGACCCCTCGCCGACCGTGCAGCCGTGCAGCATCGCCTGGTGGCCGATCGACACAAAGTCGCCGAGCGTCAGCGGGCAGTCGGGATCGACGTGCAGCACGGCGCCGTCCTGGATGTTGACGTCGTTGCCGATCCGGATCGGCTCGTTGTCGCCGCGCACCGTCGCGCACGGCCACACGCTCGAGCGCTCTCCGAGCGTTACTCTGCCGATCACCACGGCTTCGTTTGCCACGTAGGCGGACGCAGCAATCTGCGGTGCGTCGTCGCCAAGTTGATACAGAGCCATTCGAATCTCCGCTAACGGAACGGGCAGGGGCCTACTTCACGCGGGGACGGATTCCTTCTTCAGCGGCATGTGCGCGAGCCATCGTTCAACGTCCGCCGGATCGGCAAACAGCGTGGCGAGCTCGGCGCGCGCTTCTTCCTCGGTCTGCAGCACCGACTCGACGACGCCGCGGTCCTCGCCCGAGCGGTCGGTCGCGATCTCGAGCCGGATGCCGTTCGGATCGTAGAAATACGCCGACCAGAAGCGTCCGCCGAGCGGCACCGGGCCGATGACGTCGACGCCGCACGTTTTCACCCGCTGCACCATTGCGTCGAACCGATCGGGTGCGACGTGGAACGCGATGTGCTGCATGCCGCCCGGGAGGTCGCGGTTCTGCTTCGCCAATCCCTTCGGATACTCGAAGAACGCGAGCAGTGAATCGTTGCCCATGCTGAAGAAGTAGTGGCGCAGGTTGTCGTACGGCGGCTGGCCGCGGTCGCGCTCGAACGGTACGCGGCGCACGTGCACCAGCTGCATCCCGAGCACGCGGGTGTAGAACTCCATCGTCGCCGGCAGGTCGTCGGTGACGAGCGCGAGATGGTCGATGCCGCGCGTCGGCCCCGGTCGGAGTTCAGGCGGTTGGTTCATGGTGCTTCTCCTGCAGCTGCGATAGAGCGGATTTTACGTCCCCGTTCCAAGGTACGCCTCTATGACGCGCGGATTGCGCAGCACTTGCGCCGCCGGACCCTCGGCAATCGGCTCGCCGTGATCGAGCACATAGAGGCGGTCGGCGAGGTCCGCCACCATCTGCATGTCGTGCTCGACCCAGATCATCGGAATTCCGAGCTCGTGCTGGATCCTCAGGATGTAGCGCGCGAGGTCTTCGCGCTCGTCGCGGCTCAGGCCTGCGGATGGCTCGTCGAGCAGCAGGACCGAGGGCTGCATCGCGAGCGCGCGTGCGAACCCGACGATCTTCTGCAACCCGAAAGGCAGCTCGTCCACATGGCGATGGCGGTAGCGCTCGAGATCGGTGAATTCGAGCACCTCTTCGACGGCGCGGCGATGCTCGGCCTCCGCTTTGCGCACGCCCGGCAGGAACAGCCCTTCGGCAAGGAGCCGCGTTGCAATGCGCGCATGTCGCGCAATGAGAAGATTCTCGATCACCGAGAGGTGGGAGAAGAGCTCGCCGTGCTGGAAGGTGCGGGCGATGCCGAGCCGCGCGATCCGGTGCGGGCGCGTCCGGCCGATTTCTTCGCCGCCAAAGAAGATCCGGCCGCTGCTCGCGCGATAGATCCCGCAGATGCAATTCAGCACCGAGGTCTTTCCGGCGCCGTTGGGGCCGATCAGCGCAAGCAGCTCGCGCGGGCGCGTCTCGAAGCTCACGCCGTGCAGCACCTGCAGTCCGCCGAAGGCGAGCGAAATTCCCTCGAGCCGCAAGCCCTCAGCCATACCAGCGCCGGCTCCTGCGGTATTGCTTCACGTCGCGATAGCTGCGCCGCGCGGCGGCGCCGGTTCCGAGGTAGAACTCCTGCACGTCCTGATGGCCGCGCAGCTTCTGCGGCGTGCCGTCGAGGACGATCCGGCCGTTCTCCATGACGTAGGCGTAGTCCGCCACCTCCAGCGCGACCGCGGCGTTCTGCTCCACGAGCAGCAGCGTCATCCCGAGATCCTTGCGGATCCTCTGCAGGCGCGCCAGCAGCTCCTGGACGACGAGCGGCGCAAGGCCCTGCGAGAGCTCGTCGACGAGCAGCAATCGCGGCGCGCACGCAAGCGCCGAGCCGATCGCCAGCATCTGGCGCTCACCTCCCGAAAGGTAACCCGCCTGGCGCGCGCGCAACGGCACGAGCGCGGGAAAGTATTCCCACGCGGCTTCCGCGAGCCGCGGCGCATCCGGACGCGGGACGGCGGCTTCGAGGTTCTCGGCGACGCTCAGGTTCTCGAACACCTTGCTGCGTTCCGGGACGAGCGCGATGCCGCGCGACGTGATCTCGTGCGGAGCGCGGTTCTCGATCCGCTCGCCGAGCCACGCGATCGATCCTTGCGTGACGCGCGCGTCGTCCAGGCCGATGAAGCCGGAGATCGCGCGCAGCGTCGTCGTCTTGCCTGCGCCGTTCGTGCCGAGCAGCGCGACGATCGAGCCCGCGGGCACTTCGAGCGAGATCCCCTGCACCGCGGTGAGCACGCGGTGGTAGGCGACCTCGACCTTCTCGAGCTTCAGCGTGTCGCTCATCGTCCGACGGGTCTTTGCTTGAATGGCCACAACAGAAACCACGCCTGCGCGCGCCGCCAGATGCCGACCAGCCCTTGCGGCTCAAAGACGAGGAACAGGATCATCGCGAGGCCGAAGGCCGCGTAGTTGACTGCGAACACGATCGAAGAAAGACGCTCGGCGAGCCCGAGCGCGCTCATCAGCGCCTCGATCCCGTACGGAAAGAGCACGACGAAGATCGTGCCGAGCAGCGCGCCGAGGATCGAGCCGATGCCGCCGACGATGACCGTCGCCACGTACTGGATTGTTACGAAGAGGGAAAACGCCTCCGCGGACACGAAGCCGCGGTAGTAGGCGAACAGGCATCCTGCGATCGAGGTGAGCGTGCACGAGACGACGAACGCCGAGAGCTTTGCGCGGCGCACGTCGATGCCGAGCGCCTCGGCGACCGTCTCGCGGGCGTGGATCGCGCGCCACGCGCGACCGGTCTTCGAGCGCAGCAGGTTCAGGCTGAAGAGGATCGTCGCAACCGCTGCGGCGAGCAGCACGAAGTACCAGGCGCGAGGATCCTGCAGCGGCGCATCGATCACGACGCCCGTCGAGAAGCCACGCCGCGTTTCGTATTCCTGCCCGGCGTGGATCACCATGAAGTGCAAGGCAAGCGTCGAGACGGCGAGATAAAGACCGCGCAGTCGCAGGCTCGGCAATCCAAAGACGACGCCGATCGCGGCTCCGACACCGGCGCTCGCGGGCAGCGTCGCCCAGAACGGCGCGCCGAATTCCTTGAACAGGATCCCGGTCGTGAAGGCGCCTGCGGCGAGCAACCCGGCGTGGCCGAGCGAGATCTGTCCCGCGTAGCCGGTAAGAAGCATGAGCGCAACCGCGCCGATCGAAGTGAGCAGCACCTGGTTCGCGAGATCGAGCAGGAACGCGCCGGCGAGAAAGGGCAGCGCCAGCAACGCCGCGCACAGGACGCCCAGCGCCGCTTTTTGCGCACGCGTATCGAGCAGCGCCACGTCGCGCGCGTACGTCGTGCGGAAATACCCGCTTGAGCGCGGCTCGCTCATACCCGGTCGAGCTCCTCGCGTGTGCCGAACAGGCCCCACGGGCGGACGGCGAGCATCGCGAGCAGCACGAAGAACGGTACGACGTCGGAGAGCAGCGGATCGACGAAGTGGATCAGCATCACCTCGGCCGATGCGATGATGAGCGACCCGACGAGCGCGCCGAGCAGGCTGTCGAGACCGCCGACGAGCGCGGCTGGAAAAGCCTTCAGCCCGATCGTGACGAGCGTTGCCTCGATCCCGGCGTCGCACGCGATCAGCATGCCCGCCATCCCGCCGGTCAGCGCGGCGAGACCCCAGGCCAGCGCATAGACCGCGTGCAGGTGAATCCCGCGCTGCGCGGCGAGCAGCGGATTCTGGCCGGCTGCGCGCATCCGGATGCCCCAGCGCGTCGCGCGCAGGAACGCGAAGAGGCCCGCATAGACCGCTGCGGTGACTAGAACGAGCGCCAGACCCGCCGCAGAAATGCGCGCCGATCCGCCGAGCGCGATCGAAGCGTTCGTCCAGCCAAGGCTCTGCAGGGGATACTGGGTCTGCGTGCCGAACACGAGGATCATCGCGCCGCGCAGCAGGATGCCGAGCGCGATCGTCGCGAGCACCGCGGCGAGCACCGATTCGCCGGTCATGCGCCACATGAGCGCGGCGTACACCGCAATCCCCGCGGTCATCGCCAGCACGACAGAAACCGCGATCGCGACGACCGGATTGCCGGAGAAGAGCGATGCCGTGGCCGCGAGCCCGTAGGCGCCGAGCATCATCAGCTCGCCGTGCGCGAGCGACAACACCCGGCTGACGCGGTAGATGAGAACGTAGCCGCAGCTGATCAGCGCATAGATCGCCGCGAGGACGGCGATATTGACCGCCAGCTGCACGCT
>DASYPC010000153.1:0-5264 GCA_036007105.1 Burkholderiales bacterium
CACTTTCGTGGTTCATCAACGCGTACACGTTGTTCGCGAGCTGGAAAGCGACTGTCGACCGGCTAACCGGCTTCGCCGATGCGCTCGAGCGCGCGCGCGCAGAGGCGCAGCAGATCGACGGCAAGCGCGAAGAAACGGAGCCGGCGGATCGGCTCACCTTGCAGGATCTTGCGCTCAACCTCCCGAATGGCAGTACGCTGCTAGCCCCGACGACGCTCGAGCTGAAGAAGGGCGAGTCGGTGATGATCAGCGGCCCCTCGGGCGCGGGCAAGAGCACTTTCTTCCGCGCGCTCGCCGGAATCTGGCCGTATTGGAAAGGAAAGGTCGCGCTGCCGAAAGGTGCGCGGCTGCTCTTTCTGCCGCAGAAGGCATATCTGCCGATCGGCACGCTCAAGCACGCCGCGTCCTATCCGTCGAAGGAGGAGGACAAAATCAGCGACGAAGAAGCGCGCGAGGCGTTGCGTGCAGTCGGCCTCGCCCGATTCGAGAACGATCTTGCGCGGGAGGAAAACTGGGCGCAGATCCTCTCGGGCGGCGAGCAGCAGCGGCTTGCGTTCGCGCGTGCAGTGCTCAACAAGCCGGACTGGCTGTTCCTCGATGAAGCGACCGCATCGCTGCCCGATGACGCGCAGCGCGAGCTCTATGAGCTATTGCGAGCGCGGTTACCGCAGACGACGGTCGTCTCGATCGGCCACCGCGAGAGTCTCGCGCAGTTTCATACACGCAGGCTGGAATGGAAAGGCAGCGGCGAGTCATCGCACCTCGCCGCCGCCCCGGCTGCCTAGTTTGTTCCGTTACCCGCCGAGGAGGATGCAGGTCGTGGAGGCATGTGCGTAGAGGGTGCCGGAAGCATCCTCGAGGCGCGCTTCGGCGGTGGCCGTGCTCTTGCCGGCGTGCACCAGCTTGCCGATTGCGCGCAGCGTGCCGCTCTTCAGCGTAACGCCTCGCACCAGATTGATCTTGAACTCGAGCGTGGTGTAACCCCTGCCGAGCGGCAGCGTAGAGTGCACGGCGCACGCCATCGCTGAGTCGAGCAGCGTCGCGGCGATTCCGGCATGCGCCACGCCTATCGGGTTGTAGTGCTGCTCGCCGGGCACCAGTTCCCATACCGCGCGCCCTTCGTCGACCTCGGCGAGCTTCATGCCGACCAGTTCCTGGATCGGTGCGGGCGCGAGCCGGCCGTCGCGCACGGCGCGCAGGAATTCGATGCCCGACATCGAGCGCGCGGCCTGCGCCAGCGGCATCGGGTCCTGCCAGGTGAGTGTCAGCGAGCGGCTCATTCGAGGGTTCCTTTCAGTCAGGCGGCAGCGGGTTCGCGCAGCGGGATCCCGAGCGTGCGCCGCAGGTAGCGCCCGGTGTGGCTCTTCGGATGGGCCGCGACTTCTTCCGGGGTGCCTTCGGCGATTACCCGGCCGCCGCCATCACCGCCCTCGGGACCCAGATCGACGACCCAGTCGGCGGTCTTGACGACGTCGAGATTGTGCTCGATCACGACGACCGTGTTGCCCGCGTCGCGCAGGCGCTGCAGCACTTCGAGCAGCAGCTTGATGTCGTGGAAGTGCAGGCCGGTGGTCGGCTCGTCGAGGATGTACAAGGTCTTTCCGGTATCGCGCCGCGAGAGCTCGAGCGAAAGCTTGACACGCTGCGCTTCGCCTCCCGAGAGCGTGACCGCCGATTGTCCGAGCTGCAGGTATCCGAGGCCGACTTGCACGAGCGTGCGCAGCCGGCGCGCGATCGCCGGCACCGCGGAGAAGAACGCTTCGGCTTCGCTCACCCGCAGCTGCAGCACATCGTGGACGCTTCGCCCTTTGTACCGGATCTCCAGTGTCTCGCGGTTGTAGCGCCGGCCGCGGCATACGTCGCACGCGACGTACATGTCGGGAAGGAAATGCATCTCGACCTTGATGAGGCCGTCGCCTTGGCAGGCTTCGCAGCGCCCGCCCTTGACGTTGAACGAGAAACGCCCCGCGCCGTAGCCGCGCTCGCGCGCTTCGGGTACGCCGGCGAAGAGCTCCCGGATCGGCGCGAAGAGGCCCGTGTAGGTAGCCGGGTTGGAGCGCGGCGTACGTCCGATCGGGCTCTGATCGACGTTGACGACCTTGTCGAAATGCTCCAGCCCTGCGATCGAATCGTGCGGTGCGGGCTCGCTCGAGGCGCCATGCAGGTGGCGCGCAACCGCGGCATGCATCGTGTCGTTGACCAGCGTGGACTTGCCCGAGCCCGAGACGCCGGTGACGCACACGAAGAGCCCTGCGGGGACCGTCAGCGTGACGTTCTTGAGATTGTTGCCGCTCGCACCGCGCACGACGAGGCGCGCTTCACGCGGACGAATGCGCCTGCGCGGGATCTCGATCCGCAGCGCGCCGCTCAGGTACCTGCCGGTGAGCGATTGCTCGGCGCCGATGATCGCCTGCGGCGGACCTTCGGCGACCACGCACCCGCCCGCTTCGCCCGCGCCGGGGCCCATGTCGACCACATGGTCCGCGGCTCGGATCGCCTCCTCGTCGTGCTCGACCACGACGACCGTGTTGCCGAGGTCGCGCAGGTGCTGCAACGTCTGGATCAGCCGCGCATTGTCGCGCTGGTGCAATCCGATCGAGGGCTCGTCGAGCACGTAGAGAACGCCGGTGAGGCCGGAGCCGATCTGGCTCGCCAGGCGGATGCGCTGCGCTTCGCCGCCCGAGAGCGTACCCGCCGGACGATCGAGCGACAGATAGTCCAGCCCCACGTTCACGAGGAACTCGAGGCGGCTCGCGATTTCGCGCGCGATTCGCGCGGCGACGGGCGCGCGGGCGCCCTCGAGCTTGAACTCGCGGAACAACGCGAGCGTTTCCCGTAGCGGCAGGTGCGCGATTTCGGGGAGCGCCCGACCGGCGATGCGCACGTGGCGCGCTTCCTTGCGCAGGCGCGTGCCGCCGCAATCCGGGCAGGGACGTGTGTTGCGGTACTTCGCCAGCTCGTCGCGCACGACCTGCGATTCGGTCTCGCGATGGCGCCGCTCGAAATTGGGAATGACCCCTTCGAAGGCGTGCTCCTTGAGCGCGCTGCGGCCGCGCTCCCCCGGATAACGGAATGCGATGCGCTCGTCGCCCGAGCCGTGGAGCACGCACGCTCGCACCGCTTCATCGAGCTTCTCCCACGGCTCGTCGATGTCGAACTGGTAGTGCGCGGCGAGCGATTCGAGCAGCGAGTGGTAGAAATGATTGCGCCGATCCCAGCCGCGGATGGCGCCGGAAGCGAGCGAAAGCTCCGGATGCGCGACCACGCGCTGCGGATCGAAGAATTCGACGCTGCCCAGGCCGTCGCATTTGGGACAGGCGCCCATCGGGTTGTTGAACGAAAACAGCCTCGGCTCGAGCTCGGCGAGCGAGTAGCTGCATTGCGGGCACGCAAAGCGCGCCGAAAACAGGTGCTCCTTGCCGGACTCCGCTTCGACCGCGATGGCCCGCCCGTCCGCGTGCCGCAGCGCGGTCTCGAACGATTCGGCCAGGCGCTGCTTCACGTCCGCCCGCACCCTGAGGCGGTCGATGACCGCCTCGATCGTGTGCTTGACGTTGCGTTGCAGCCGCGGCGAGGCGTCCAGATCGTGCACCTTGCCGTCGATTCGCACGCGCGTGAATCCTTGCGCGCGCAGCTCGTCGAGCAGCTCGGCCTGCTCGCCGCGGCGCGCGGCGACGACCGGCGCGAGCACCATCAGGCGAGTGTCCTCGGGAAGCCGCAGCACGTGATCGACCATCTGCGCGATCGACTGCGCTTCGAGCGCAAGCCCGTGGTCGGGACAGTACGGCGTTCCGGCGCGCGCGTAGAGCAGTCGCAGGTAGTCGTGGACCTCGGTGACCGTGCCGACCGTCGAGCGCGGGTTGTGACTGGTCGCCTTCTGCTCGATCGCGACCGCGGGCGACAGCCCCTCGATCAGGTCGACGTCGGGCTTCTCCATCATCTCGAGAAACTGGCGCGCGTAGGCCGAGAGCGATTCCACGTAGCGCCGCTGGCCCTCCGCGTACAGCGTGTCGAAGGCGAGCGAGCTCTTGCCGGAGCCGGAGATGCCGGTGATCACGATGAGCCGGTTGCGCGGCAGGTCGAGCGCGATGTTCCTGAGGTTGTGCGTGCGCGCGCCGCGAATGCGAATAGAGTCCAAAGGCAGCCGAATCCGAAAGTAAACTTGGTACTATAACCTTTTTCTTTTGCGGCTCTACAGTTGTCCCATGGGCGCAGAACGCAGCGGCGCAGTCAACGGCGCGCCGCGACTCGCGTTGGACCGTAAGCAACTGCATTCAACGAGGGAGAACACATGGCTTCCGTGAACAAAGTGATTCTGGTCGGCAATCTCGGCGCCGATCCGGAGACGAGATATCAGACGAGTGGTGATGCGATCACCAATATCCGCGTCGCGACGACCGACAAGTGGAAGGACAAGGCGAGCGGCGAAATGAAGGAAGCGACCGAGTGGCACCGCGTTGCTTTCTTCGGCCGGCTGGCGGAAATCGCGGGCGAATACCTGAAGAAGGGATCGCAGGTCTACATCGAAGGCCGCATCCGCACGCGCAAGTACCAGGACAAGGAAGGCCACGAGCGCTATTCCACCGAAATCATCGGCGATCGGATGCAGATGCTCGGGTCGCGCGCCGGTGCGGGTGAGGCCCGGGGCGAGCCGCGCGACGCGCCAGCCGAGGCGAAAGGCGGGCCGGCGCCGGCGAAGAAAGGCGGCAAGTTCGACGATATGGAGGACGACATCCCGTTCTAAGGGGCGCCGAGCCCTTGATCGGCGGGGTTTTCATCCCCATATACCTCGCGCTGTTGTTGCGTTGCGGTATCATTTGAGTGCTGACCCGATCGGGGGTAACGCAGTCGTGCCAATCTACGAATATCGCTGCCTGGAGTGCGGGTTTCAGGACGAATACCTGCAGAAAGTGACCGAGCCGCAGCTGACCGTGTGCCCGACCTGCGGCAAGGAGACTTTCAAGAAACTTCTCTCGGCCGCCGGCTTCCAGTTGAAGGGAAGCGGCTGGTACGCGACCGATTTCAAGAATTCAGGCGCAAAGCCAGCGAAGCCTGCGGGTGCGGCCAAGCCGGAAGCGAAGAGCGAGACGTCGGGCGACGCCAAGCCGGACGCGCCCGGCGAGGCGAAAAGCGAGAGCAAGCCCGAAACCAAGAAAAACGAGCCCGCCGCGGCGTAGAGCAGACCGCCGTTGGCTGAGAATCCCGATGCCCGGCGCGCGCCGGGCTTTTTGTTTGCCGAGCCATGAAGAAATATCTGATCACGG
>DASYPC010000154.1:0-5031 GCA_036007105.1 Burkholderiales bacterium
AACCAGCGTCGGCGGAGCCTGGTACTCGGGGACCGCGGTGAGCGAGAGCGCAGGCACGAACTGGTCCTTCGGGGCGCCGGCCGACGACGGTCGCACACCGATTCCGGCCGGCAAGCCCGGCAGCACGCGAACTCCAAGATAGAGATCATTGTTCTCGGCTTGCAGCAGCCAGCGCACATGCCCCAGCAGGAACTGGGTGACTCCTTTGGGCCGCAGACCGATCAACTGTGCATGCGTGTAGCGCGCTCCCGAATGGCCGGCCCGGCGCATGATCTTGATGCCAAGCGCGCTCTCGTCCTCCACATGCCATTCCTCCAACGCGAAATCCAGCTGAGGCGCAGGCTTTTCCTCGTCGCGCGTGCTCACGCGACCGAAGGTCGCGAGCTGGTCGGCTTCCTTCTTGGTGAGTACCGTTTTGCCGCCGGGCTGGCGAAATGAGTGACCGGTCACGTAGTAGTAGATCGCCGCCATGTCCTGGCACGCGTGCGCGGTCGCGTCGCTGCGTTTGCGGTCCTGGGCGCGAGCGACGGGCGGCTGGAGCCACTGGCGATAGAGCAGCACCAGCAGCTGCTCGCAAGAGGGTTGCACGCAATCCTCCCCGAGCGCGAGCTTGGACGGTGACTCGCCACGGCGCAGCAAGCCGATGCGATTGCGCAGGCTCTTGCCGAGGGCCTGCGCATCGATGTAGCGCGGTTCTTTCGCCGGCGTTCCGCTCCGCTCGGGGCGCGCATCGCTTGCGAGATCGACCACGAGCGGCGGCACGTCCTCCTCGGCAACCGGCGTGCGCGAGATCTTCGTCTTCTCCGCCCAGCGTTCGAGCAGGAACGCGACGAAGGTGAGTTGCCGCTGGCTGAGCTCGTTCGGGTTGGCGATGCCGATGAGGAGCGCGCGAACGTAGGCGATGCGCGCCGAAGTCTCGTGCACGTCCCGGTTCAGGTAGTCCTTCACCGTTTGCTCGGCGACGCCGAGCCGCTCCGCGGCCGAATAGATCCGGTGCAGCAGACGCCATTCACTGCCGGGAATCTGCCGGTAGGCGCGGTGGTGGTGAAACATCTTCAAGCCGGTGTAGGCGAGCGCACGCTGGGCGAGCAAACTCGCGCGCTCGCGCATTCCCGCGTCGTTTTTCTCGGCCGCCTCGAGGCAGCGCAGGTAGCCCTGGCGCATCTCGTCCCAGAGGTCGATCGTGTCCTGGAACACCCTGGCTTCCGCAGGCGCGATCGGCAGCGCACGGTGCGTGAACCGTTTCGCCTGCTCGATCTGCACGAAGTGGATCGCATCGCGCAACGCCTCGAGCGTCTCGAGGCGCGCGGCAGCCGAGGTTGCGTAGCGGTTGTAGTCCTCGAGTTGCAGCAGCATCTGGTGCTGCGCGGCACCGACGTTGGCAAGCGGCACATGCTCAAGCCACGCCTTCGCGGACGCCGCATCCATGAACTCGGGGGCCGCCTGGGCGACCAGCTGGGGCAGGGAAAAATCAGTCACGCGAATCGCGCCGCATCAACGAGGGAACGACCGCAATATAATCGGCCGCAGCGCCGCTGTCACCCGGGAGCCGCGGCGCACCTCAAGCGCCGTCGTCTGGACGGAATACGTCCCGGTAGCTCGCATAAACGCTCGCAAACAGGGTCGGCAGCAGGAACATCAACAGGGGGAAGATCAGCGTCATGACGTTGAAACCGGGCCGGCCGGCCGAGGCGAAGAGCAGCGCCCCCAGCACCAGGAACGGAATCACCACGCTCACCAGGCCCGCGATCATGCCGTAACCCAGGAAAGCGCGCCAGTTCAGCAGGCTCGCAAAAAAACTGTAAAAGAGAGCCTGCAGCGGGGCCATCGCGTGCCAGGCCGCAAGCACCGGCGCGAACCAGAAGAGCATCAGGATCGGCAGGTACAGCCCTCCGGCAAGCAGCAGCGCGCCGAGAAACTCGATCGATTGCAGCGTTTCCTCTTCCGGCTTGCTGCCGGTCAGGATCCAGCGCGCGAGCGAGCCGCCGTCTGCGATCATGGTCGCGCCGATCAGCGCCGCCAGCAGCACGAGGTAGATGCAGCCGAGGACCAGCTGCGCTGCCGGCCGGCGACGAAATCCCTCGAACAGCAGCGCAACCTCGAGCTTGCCCCGCTGCTCGCAGCTGCGGCTGAGGGCCATGAACCCGACCGAGAACGCCGGATGGAGGGCCCAGGCTGCCAGACCGACCACCGGCAACAGATTCACGGTGGCGAGGATCATCCAGTAGCCGAACACGAGCGCAAGCCAGAGCGCGGGCGAGACGCGAAAGAGCCGCCAGCCTTCTGCAATCCAGCGCGCGCCGGACGCGAACGAAACGACGCGTGTGCTCATGCGCTCCACACGGGTGCCGCAGCCTCGATGCGCGCGCTCAGCACCCTGCGGAAATGCTCCGGGTCGTGCACGCGCACGAGCTGCCCCGGGCGCGGCTGGTGGTAGTCGAACAAGCGCGAGAGCCAGAAGCGCAACGCCGCCGCCCGCAACAACACCGGCCAGGCGTCACGCTCGGGCGCGCTGAGTGGCCGGAGCCTCCGGTAGGCATCGAGCAGTGCGGTCGTACGCGCCGGGTCGAGGCGCGGATCGCCCTCGGGATCGGCGAGGCACCAGTCGTTCGCGCACACGGCGACATCGTAGAGCAGGCAGTCGACGCCGGCGAAGTAGAAATCGATCACGCCCGACAGGCGCCCTTCGTCGAAGAGTACATTGTCCCTGAACAGGTCCGCGTGCACCGGTCCCCGCGGCACGTCGGGAAAGCGGTGCAGCGACTGAAAGCGCAGCTCCTCGTCGAGCAACGCCCGCCCGGTGCGATCGAGCAGCGGACGCACCTCGCTCGCCGCGCCGCGCCACCACCTCATCCCGCGCGGGTTCTCGAGATATCCTGCGTACGAGCGTCCGGCAAGATGCATGCGCGCGAGAAGCGCACCCAGTGCTGCACAGTGCGCGACCTCCGAGCGCTCGATCGAAGCGCCGGGCAGGCGCGTCACCAGGGCCGCCGGCTTGCCGTTCAGTTCAGACAGGTATCGGTCCGAGAGATCGGCGATCGGCGCCGGGCAAGGAATGCCGTGCCGGGCGAGATGCGCCATCAGCCCGAGATAGAACGGCAACTGCTCTGCGGGCAGGCGCTCGAACAGGGTCAGGACGTAGCGTCCCTGAGTGGTGGTGACGAAGTAGTTGGTGTTCTCGATTCCGGCCGCAATCGGCTCCAGCGCGATTGGTGCGCCGACCGAATACGTCGTCAGCCAGGCTGCGAGCTGGCTTTCGGAGACGGGCGTGAAGACCGACATGGGCCGCTCACCGAAACGTTGGCGCGTTTGCCCGGCGGTGCGGCCAGCGAGGGTTTCAGTAGCTGAAGATGCGCCACATCGGCACTCGCGTGCCGTCGTCGAGCGAATCGCGGCGCATCCAGTTTCCGCTGCCGGTAGTGTCGTACAGGTAATACGGCGCACCGCCGCGCGGCGTGACCTTGTAACTCACGATGCGGCCGCCCTCGCGCACGTCCTCGACGCTCTCCACATCACCCGACGCGATGCGCACGCGCGGCTCATCCGGCGCAATGTCGCGCACGCCCGGGGGCGGCGGCGGCACGTCGGGCAGCGGCTCGAGTCGGGGCGGCGGCGGCGCCTGCGCCAGCACGAGCGGAGCGGCGAGAGCGAGCGCAAGCACGGCACCTGAGCGGATCATCGAGCAAAGTGTAGCATCCTATCCGCGCATCATGTCCGGTCCCGATTCCGAGCAAACCCTGCTGCTGGTGGATGGCTCGTCCTATCTGTATCGCGCATTCCACGCGCTGCCCGAGCTGCGCAACTCGCTCGGCGAGCCGACCGGCGCAGTGTACGGAGTGGCGAACATGCTGCGCCGGCTCGCGGCCCAGTACAAGGCGCAGGCGCGCGCGTGCGTGTTCGATGCGAAGGGCAAGACGTTTCGCGACGACCAGTATCCCCAGTACAAGGCGAACCGCACCGCGATGCCCGACGACCTCGCGGCGCAGGTCGAGCCGTTGAAGGAGTTGATTGCCGCGCTCGGGTGGCCGGTGCTTTCGATCGATGGCGTGGAAGCCGACGACGTGATCGCGACGCTCGCAGCCGAGGCGAAGCGCAAGGGCTGGCGCTGCGTGATCTCGACCGGCGACAAGGATCTCGCGCAGCTCGTTGACGAGCGCATCACGCTCGTCAACACGATGTCGAACGAGACGCTCGATCCGCAGGGCGTACAGGCGAAGTTCGGCGTGCCTCCCGAAAAAATCGTCGACTATCTCGCCCTCACGGGCGACCCGATCGACAACATTCCGGGGGTGGAAAAGGTCGGTCCGAAGACCGCGGCGCGATGGATCCAGCAGTACGGCTCGCTCGAAGGAGTGATGGCGCACCACGCCGAGATCGGCGGCGCAGTGGGCGAAAACCTGAGGAAGGCGCTCGACTGGCTACCGAAGGGGCGAAGCCTCATTACCGTGAAGCGCGACGTGCCGCTCCCGGTCGCGCTGCACGAACTCACGGACGGCGACGGCAACGGCGCGCGGCTGCGCGGGCTCGTCGAGCGCTTCGGTTTCAAGTCGTGGCTGCGCGAACTCGAGGGAGGCGCACCCGAGCCGCAGCAAAAGCCCCGCGCTCCCGAGCCGAGCGCGCCGCAACCGCCGCAGCCCGCGCCGCCGGTCGTTGCGCGCCGCACATACCGCACCGTTCTGAGCGAAGCCGAGCTGCACGAGTTGCTCGGCGCCCTGGATCAGGCACCGCTCACCGGATTCGACACCGAGACCAGCGGCCTCGAACCGATGACGGCACGGCTCGTCGGCATGTCGTTCGCGTGCGGCGATCGCGCGTGGTATCTGCCTCTTGCACACACTCATCCGGGCGCCGCCGACCAGATCCCGCTCGAGCGCGCGCTCGCCCTGCTCCGCCCGTGGCTCGAGAACGAGCAGCGCGCAAAGGCCGGGCAAAACCTCAAGTTCGACGCGCATATTCTCGCCAACCACGGCATCGCGCTCGCCGGGATCGCGCACGACACGCTGCTCCAGTCGTACGTCTACGAGGTGCACC
>DASYPC010000155.1:0-2968 GCA_036007105.1 Burkholderiales bacterium
TGCAGGTTATGCGGCATCGAATCCCCCGTCGTTGACCCAGATTCCTTCCTGCGTGCAGCCCGATGCAGCCGGCTCGTCCTCCTTCGATCGGAGCTCGGCGAGCACGCGCGCGCGGCGCTCGAGCAGGTCGGCCAGCTGCTCGTCGCAGCGCGCGATCGGCGTCGGGTAGTGCCGGATCTCTTCGGACAGCTCAGCCAGCCGCCGTTCGAGCGATCCTCTTGCATCGTTGGTCATCGTGGACCTCTCAACTGTCGCGTTCGGACAAGGGCCGGAATGTGTGCTCGGCACCGCCCGCCTTGGGGGCGTGCCGCGGAGGCGGCGGCGCCGTCCGGTCGTTCCCGGTCTTGTCCCACCAGATCGCCCGGCCCTTTTTCTGCGACGCGATCTCCTCCGGGTGTTGCTCGAGAAAATTGCGGATGAACCTGGTGATGTCGGATTCGTATTGCGCCATCTGCGTTGCCCTCTCGCGCGTGCGCCCGCCCGGCTACCCGAGCAGGTGCCGGATGCCGTCCCGCTCTTCGTGCAGTTCCTTCAGCGTCGCGTCCATCCGCTTGCGGCTGAAATCGCTCACTTCTACGCCCTTGACGACCTGGTATTCGCCGCCCGCGCAGGTCACCGGGTGGCCGTACAGCACGCCTTCCGGAATTCCGTAGGTGCCATCGGATGGAATCGCCATCGACACCCAGTCGCCGCTCGCGGAGCCGAGCATCCAGTCGCGCACATGATCGATCGCCGCGCTCGCCGCGCTCGCAGCGGAAGACAGGCCGCGCGCCTCGATGATCGCCGCGCCCCGCTTTTGCACGGTCGGGATGAAGGTGCCCTCGAGCCACGCCTGGTCGTTGATCAGCGGCCAGGCTTTGGCTCCGTCGCATTCCGCCTGGAACACGTCCGGATATTGCGTGGCCGAATGATTCCCCCAGACGGTGAGCTTCCTGACGGACGCGACAGGCTTGCCGAGCTTCTGCGCGAGTTGCGAAAGCGCGCGGTTGTGATCCAGGCGCATCATTGCGGTGAACTGCCGCGGCCGCAGGCCCGGAGCGTTCTTCATCGCGATCAGCGCGTTGGTATTGGCCGGGTTTCCGACCACCAGCACCCGGACGTCTCTCGCCGCCACCGCGTCGAGCGCCTTGCCCTGCGGGGCGAAGATCTTGCCGTTCGCCTCCAGCAGGTCCTTGCGCTCCATTCCGGGGCCGCGCGGGCGGGCGCCGACGAGCAGCGCGACACGCACGTCCTTGAATGCGACCATCGGATCGGACGCGGCCGCCATCCCGTGCAGCAGCGGGAACCCGCAGTCGTCGAGCTCCATCATCACGCCGCGCAGCGCCTTCTGCGCTTTTTCGTCCGGGATCTCCAGCAGCTGCAAAATGACCGGCTGATCTTTGCCGAGCATCTCGCCGCTCGCGATCCGGAACAGCAGGGCATAGCCGATCTGCCCGGCAGCACCGGTGACCGCGACTCGAACAGGGGGTTTGGACATGGCGGGCTCCGGGACAAACCAGACGGTGGAAGATTTTACCGTAGCGCGCCGCTATAATGCTTTTCGGACGGCAAAGCCGGGGTTTGCCGCTTCCCTCCCTTCAATGGCAAACGCCGCGATCAAGAAAACTCGTCCCAAGTATCTGAGTCTCGCAGCACTGCTTTTCGAAATTCGCCTGCCGCTGCCCGGCTGGGTCTCGATCCTGCACCGGGTGAGTGGCGCGCTGCTGTTCCTCGCCATGGTGTGGCTGCTCTTTCTGCTCGATCGCAGCCTTTCCTCGCAAGCGGGATTCGAATCGGTGCAGCGGTATACGTCGTTTCCAATCGTGAAGGCCGCATTGCTGGTGCTGGTCTGGTGCTATTGCCATCATTTCTGCGCCGGCATCCGCTTCCTGTTTCTGGACGTGCACAAGGGAGTGGACAAGGACACCGCGCGCCTGACGAGCATCGTCGTCATCGTCGCCGGGGTGGTGCTGACCGTGCTCTTCGGGGCGAGGCTCCTGTGAAGCGCGTGGTCGTCGGCGCGCATTACGGCCTGCGCGATTGGCTCGCGCAGCGCATCACCGCCGTGGTCATGGGGGTGTACTCGGTCATCCTCGTGGCGCTGCTGCTTTCCGGGGGCCCGGTCGACTACGCCGCGTGGAAGGCGCTCTTCGCGCAGGGCTGGATGCGAGTCGCGACGCTGCTATTCGCCGTAAGCGTCGCCTGGCACATGTGGGTCGGTGTGCGCGACATCCTCATGGACTACGTAAGGCCCGACGGCGCGCGGCTGGCGCTTCAGGTCCTGACGTTGCTTACGATCGCCGCGTACCTCGCCTGGACGATCCAGATTCTCTGGCGATGAGCGCGCCGCTTTCCGTTCGCAGGTTCGATGCACTGGTGGTCGGTGCCGGCGGCGCCGGCATGCGGGCGTCGCTCGAGCTGGCGCGTGCCGGACTGAAAGTCGCAGTGCTCTCGAAAGTTTTTCCGACGCGCTCGCATACCGTGGCCGCGCAGGGCGGAATCGCGGCGCCGCTCGCTAATTCGACCGAGGACAACTGGCACTGGCACATGTACGACACGGTCAAGGGCTCGGACTACCTCGGCGACCAGGACGCGATCGAATACATGTGCCGGCGCGCCAACGAAGTGGTGGTCGAGCTCGAGCACATGGGCATGCCGTTCGACCGGCTCGAGAACGGCAAGATCTACCAGCGTCCGTTCGGCGGACACACGCAGAACTACGGCGGCGCCAAGATGGCGATGCGCTCCTGCGCGGCGGCCGACCGCACCGGCCACGCCATGCTGCACACGCTCTACCAGCAGAACGTCAAATCGAATACGCAATTCTTCGTCGAGTGGATGGCGCTCGACCTGATCCGCGATCCGCAGGACGGCGCGGTCGTCGGAATCACTGCGCTCGAGATGGAGAGCGGCGAGGTGTCGATCCTGCAGGCGAAGGCGACGCTGTTCGCCACCGGCGGCTCGGGGCGCATGTTCGCCGCCAGCACCA
>DASYPC010000156.1:0-2914 GCA_036007105.1 Burkholderiales bacterium
GTCATGGCGTCTCGCGATCAAGCCCCGGGATGAGCAAAGCTAATCCCGGGACCTCAGGCAGCAATCGCCTCCGGCGCCGCAAGACGTTCGATCGCGCGCTGTGCTTCGGAGAGTGCCGCGGCCTTCCGTTCGGCGCCGATAGCAAGACCCTCCGCGTAGACGAATTCCACATCATCGATGCCCAGGAAGCGCAACATGTCGCGCACGTACGCGGTCTGGGTGTCGAGCGAGGTACCGGCGTAGAGCCCGCCGCGCGTCGCGAACACGTAGGCCTTCTTGCCAGTCAAGAGGCCGACCGGGCCCTTGTCGGTGTACTTGAAAGTTGCGCCGGCACGGGCGATATGGTCGATATACGCCTTGAGGGTCGAGGGCACTCCGAAGTTGTACATCGGCAGTCCCAGCACAAGGACGTCAGCGCGTTTGAGCTCATCGATCAGGGCATCGGAGTAGGCAACGACGGCCTGCTGCTCGAAGCTGCGCTCGCCCGGCTTGGCCAGGAATGCGCCGAAGCGCTCGGCGTCCAGATGCGGCACTGTGTCTTCCGCGAGATTGCGGACGACGACGTGCGCACCCGGGTTACTCGCGCGCCAGGCGGCGACGAATTCGTCGGCGAGCCGGGTCGACTGGCCCTGGTGGGAAAAGATACTGGCGTTGATCTGCAGCAAAGTCATGGTTCACCTCCACGCTATAGATGCTTGCATTTACTCATTTACTCAATAGATAAAAAAGCGCAAAATATAGCGCAGACCAGTTCAATAATTAGATCAATCACTGACATGGCAAACGACGTAAGCGCCAGCTCTGCCGCCAATCTGCGCGTCACGCTGGAGCAATGGCAGGCGCTGCAGGCCGTCGTCGACCACGGTGGCTATGCCCGCGCGGCCGAGGCGCTGCACAAGAGCCAGTCCGCAGTCACCTACGCGGTGCAGAAGATCGAATCGCTGCTGGGCGTGAAGGCCTTCGAGATCCACGGGCGCAAGGCCGTGCTGACCGAGGCCGGGCAGGTGCTCTACCGGCGCGCGCGCGCGCTCGTCGAGGAAGCGGTCGCGCTCGAGCGCGGCGCTTCGGGCATGACCGCGGACTGGAAGCCCGAAATGCGCCTTGCGGTCGAGGTGATCTTTCCGACCTGGCTGCTGTTGCAGTGCCTTGCGACCTTCGCCAAGGAGCGCCCGGCGACGCGGATCGAGCTCTACGAAACCGTGCTCGGCGGCACCGACGAAGCCCTGCTGCAGGGAAGAGTGGATATCGCGATCGGATCGCAGGTGCCGGCCGGGTTTCTCGGCGACCCGTTGATGCGGTTGCGGTTCATCGCGGTTGCGCACCCGGACCATCCGCTGCATCGGCTCGGACGCGAGCTCACCCATCGCGATCTCTCGCGACATCGCCAATTGGTGATTCGCGACTCGGGTACGCAGCGCATCCGCCCGGGCGGCTGGCTCGGTGCGGAGCAGCGCTGGACCGTCAGCAACAAGGCCACCTCGATTCGCGCCGCGACCATGGGGCTGGGCTTTGCATGGTATCCGGAAGAGAACATCCGCGACGAGCTCGCAAGCAGCGTGCTCAAGCCGCTGCCGCTCAAGGAAGGAGCCGAAAAGTGGGCGGAGCTCTACCTCGTGTTTGCGGAACGCGATTACGCCGCTCGCGACACGCTGCGCGTCGCCGAGATCATCCGCGAAGCAGTGACGAGCGAGTGCGCACGACAGGTGGCGGCCGAGGCGGCGCCGAGGCGCAGCGCGTACGCCGAGCGGGCTGCAGGTGGGCGCGCGCCCGCGGTAAAACGGCGCGCGCCGGAATAGGCGTCCTGCGGTGCGTGGCAATCAACTTCGCCGGCCAGGAGATCCCGGGTTTCGCTACGCTCAACCCGGGCTACCACTACTGCGTACCGCAATGAGGGTTTGTAGCCTGGGATGACCCCGGACCTGATCCGGGGGAATCCCGGGGCGGCGTCTTCGTTGCGATGCGGTCCCCTGGGGTTCGCGCTGCGCGCTCACCCCAGGCTACGACACTACGACAGCTTCGCTGCGACGTAGAGTCGGCTGGTGCGCGGCACCCCGGCCAGCAGATATTCCATCTGGTCGGCGAGGATGCGGCGGTTGCGCAGGATGAAGTGCTCGTGCCGGTTCGGCACGTACGGGACGTACAGCAGCGGCATGCGCGCTACCTCCGGCGAGCGATTAGCTTTCTTGGTGTTGCAGCGACGGCACGCGGTCACCGAGTTGGTCCACACGTCGCGGCCGCCACGCGAGACCGGAATCACGTGGTCGCGCGAAAGATCGCGCAGCATGAAACGCTGGCCGCAATAAGCGCACAGCTGCCGGTCGCGCGCGAACAGAAGTGCATTGGTGAGCCCTGGGGTATGGAAATGACCGCCGGGGATCGTGCCCTTGATGGCGAGAATCGATTTGGTCGCGATGCGCGAGCGCGTGCCGTTCCGTTGCCAGCCGCCGCGGAACTCGCGCACGGTGTCGCCCACCGACCAGGCGACGAGCTGCTTGGCGTGGTAGGTGATCGCGTCCTCGAGCGCGACCCACGCCTGCGGCAGGCCGGACATGTCGACGGTCAGCACCAGCGGTTCCACGACGCTTCTCTCCAACTTTGCGATGCGCGGCGCAACGGCGCAGGCATCGTCGATCACCCTTTCACGCAAAGCACCTGTTTCAAGGTGTGCACGACGTCGACCAGATCGCGCTGTGCCGAGAGCACCGCGTCGACGTCCTTGTAAGCCGCCGGCAGCTCGTCGATCACGCCCGAGTCCTTGCGGCATTCGACACCCGCCGTCTGCTCGGCCAGATCGGCTCGCGTGAACCGCCGCCTGGCCTCGCTGCGCGACATCCGGCGCCCGGCGCCGTGACTGCAGGAATCGTAGGCCGCCGGGTTGCCCTTGCCGCGCACGATGAACGATTTCGTGCCCATG
>DASYPC010000157.1:0-17522 GCA_036007105.1 Burkholderiales bacterium
CATGCCGCCGGAGAGCGCCATGACGAAGACAATGGCCGCGAGGCTTGCCGCTCCGCGCGCCAATGCCGGGCTGCCCGGAACGCGCTCCCCGCCGGATAGGAGGTCAAGCGCGATCCACAGCTGCGCCGCGAAGATCGCCAGCGCGACGCCGAGGTGCGCGGTCAGGCGGAAGTGGCTGACTCGCGGATCGTCCACAAGCCCGGACTGCACCATGTACCAGCCCAGCGCGCCCTGCAGCGCGCCGAGCGCGAACACGCCGGCGAGCTGCCAGGCGAGCGTCCGCTCGAGCCTGCGGCGCGCCAGGAACCAGACGAAGGGGAGCAGAAACACCGCGCCAATCAACCTACCGAGCAGTCGATGCGCGTACTCCCACCAGAAGATCCGCTTGAATCCTTCCAAGCCGAGGTCGAAGTTCACCAGCCTGAACTCCGGGGTCTCGCGATACTTCGCGAACAGCGCTTCCCAGTCCGCCTGCGAAAGCGGCGGGATCGTTCCCACCAGCGGCTGCCATTCGACGATCGACAGCCCGGAGTGCGTCAGGCGCGTCACGCCGCCGACGACGACCATCGCGAAAACCATCGCGGCGCAGATGAGCAGCCATGCGGCGACCGCGCGGCGGTCCGTCACAACTTCGACCGGTTGAATTGCACGAACGGGATCGTACCGCCCCGAGGCGGCAAGCGGGTCTCGCCCGGCTACCTAGCCCTGCAACGCAATCCGCCTCCCCAACTCCCGCAAGCGCTGATCGGAAGCCTGCTGCGAAAAAGGGTCTCCAGTGGCGAGCGCGGCGGCGCTCACTGCGCGCCAGTCTTCCGCAGTGAGAATGCTCGCCGCCTGCGGCAGGACCTCGTCGTCCTCGCGGGCGAAGTGGCTGCGGTAGTAGACGAGGTACGTTGCCGCAACCGCCTCGATGTCCGCGCGCTCGACGAAGCCGCCCGCGACCGCCTGCTCGAGGCTCTGCCGCAGCTTCTCGCCGACGTGCGCGATCACGCGGTGTTCCTGCATCAGGCGGGCGAGTGGAAGCTCCAATTCCGGGCTGCGCCGCGCAAGGCAGGCGAACGCAACATCCTCGCGCGGATGATGCGACTGGTCCGAGAAAAGGCGCAGGTAGTCGATCACGTCGAGCATCAGTTCGTAGTTCGGCCGCTCGCCCGCGTGAAACACGTCGACCTGCCGTTCCAGCAGGTTGAGCAGCCGGCCAAAGTACCCATGCTCGGCATGCCATTGCGCAATCGGGTTGTCCATGGTCGTCTCCTCGAACCCTAGGTTCTGCTGCCGCGCACGGCCTGCGATGCCGCCAGCACGACGAACAGTGCGATCGCGAGCGCGTTTCCGGCCCAGCGGACAGGACGGCGAAGTAAGCGTCAGATCGACGCGCACACCACCCGCCGTGTGCTCCACGCCGTACACCAGGCCGAGATCCACGATGCTCATGCCCGCCTCTGGGTCCTCGACGGTGCGCAGCGCGTCGATGATCTCCTCGGCGCCCGTGCGCGCGCTCAGACTGCCGCTCGCCGCCACGGCCTGCCCAATCCCACCGGCGCCGGCGCGAGCGCGACGATGCGCGAGAAGAGCTCGGCGAAGTCCTTCTCGCGCAGATCGGCGATCGGGTCTTCGTTGCGTGCAAAAGCGATCGCGACGACTTTCCAGTCTTCCTCGGTCAGCGCCTTCTCCGCCAGCGGCAGCAGGACCTTCTCCTCCCGGCGCATGTGATCCCAGTGGAAATCCGCGTAGGCCTTGACCGATTCTTCGAACGAGGACCCGCCAAACGGCCATGCGACCTCGAACGCGATCAGTGCCCGTTCCAGGTCGCGGACCAGGGCTGCGCCCTTCTCATGCTCGTCGCGCAACTGCTGCACGAGCGGCCCTGCGGCGGGCGAGCGCATCAGCAGCCGAGGAAACAGCACGTCGTTCTCCTTCGGATGGTGAAGGCGCTCGGGATACGCGTCGATGTAATAGATCATCGCGCGAAGCACGGAGAAGTCCGGGCGCACCGCGGGATCCTGCGCGGTCCGCGCAAGCTCCCGCAGCCCGTGCAACACGGAGGAAATCGATCGGTGCTCGTCGCGCAGAATGCGGATCGCTTCGTTCATAAAGCCTCCCACAGGGGTCAGATCACCTTCGAGTAACTGGCGCGCGAGCGGCGCTCGCGGAGGTGCCGGTCGAAAACCATGCAAACCGCCCGAACGAGCAGGCGGCCCTTCGGCGTGACGACGATCCAGTCCGGCTGCACCTCGACCAGGCCGTCGTCCTCGAGTTGCTTCAGCTCGGCGAGCTCGGCCGCGAACGCGCGGCGGAAATCGATCAGGTGCGCGAGCTCGATCGACTCGATCGAGAGGCGGAAATGGCAGGCGAGCGCCTGGATCACCGCGTGGCGCAGCAGGTCGTCGGCGGACAATTCCATGCCGCGCCAGACCGGCAGCCGTTCGGCGTCGATGGCGGCGTAATAATCGTCCAGCGTC
Source organism: Burkholderiales bacterium (assembly GCA_036007105.1). Lineage (GTDB taxonomy): Bacteria > Pseudomonadota > Gammaproteobacteria > Burkholderiales > SG8-39 > 2-02-FULL-66-14. The sequence continues at coordinate 2,463 of DASYPC010000157.1, forward strand.
TTCACGTTCTGGCAGTAGGTCGGGCCGACGCGGCCGATCGCCGAAATGCCGAAACCGAGCAGATCGGACTCGGGCTGGGTCGAATAGCCCTGGAAATTGCGCTGCAGGCGGCCCTGGCGCTGCGCCACCGCCAGCTCGTCCTCGGGCTTGGCGAAATGATCCATGCCGATGTACAGGTGGCCGGCGCGCGTCAGGCGGCCGATCGCGAGCGTCAGGATCTGCAGCTTCGTCTCGGGACTGGGCAGATCGGCATCGTTGATGCGCCGCTGCGGCCTGAACACCGAAGGAAGATGCGCATAGTTGTAGAGCGCAATGCGGTCCGGATCGAGCGCCAGAACGCGATCGAGCGTGACGTTGAAGCTGTTGAGCGACTGCTTGGGAAGCCCGTAGATCAGATCGAGGTTGATCGAGCGAAAGCCGAGCGCGCGCGCTTCCTCGATCGAGCGACGCGTCTCCTCTTCGCTTTGCACCCGGTGCACCGCCTGCTGCACCGCCGGGTCGAAATCCTGCACGCCCACCGAAATGCGGTTGAAGCCGAGCGACGCGAGCTGCTCCATCCGGCCGGGGGCGAGCTTACGCGGGTCGATCTCGATCGAGCGCTCGGCGTTCGGCTCGAAGTCGAACTCGCCGCCGATCGCGTCGGCGAGCTCGAGCATTTCCGGATGCGAAAGAAAGGTGGGCGTGCCGCCGCCAAAATGCAGCTGCGCGACGCGCCGCCCGCCGCGCAGCAGCCCGCCGACGTGCGCCAATTCCCTGGCGACGTACTTGATATACTTTGCCGAGCGCCCGTGATCACGCGTCACTACCTTGTTGCACGCGCAGTAGTAGCAGATCGTGTCGCAGAACGGCAGGTGCACGTACAGGGACAGCGGCTGCTGGATGCCGCCGATGTTGCGCTTGCCGAGCCAGTGCCGATACTCGGTCTCGCCGTAGGCTTCGATGAAGCGGTCCGCTGTCGGATAGGACGTGTAGCGGGGTCCGGCGAGGTCGTACTTGCGTATCAGCACCGGATCGATAACGAGTTCCGAAGCCGGGTAATTCATCGCCTTACTATGCCGATGCACGGAAGGGTGCTCTTGACCTGTGTCAAAACTCGCCGCTGCGGCCGGGCGCGCCTGCCGTGAGCGGCGCGCGCAACACGCCATTGCTCGTGGCAGGCGTCGTGCTTGGCGCTGCGTTGCTCGTCTTCCTCAACGTCGCAGCGCTCGGAACGTCGCGCCCGTGGCTGCAGATGCTCGACGTCTTTGTCGATCTGCTCGTGCTCGCCTGCGCGGCCGGCTATGCCGTGCGCCGGGCGCTGCGCGATGAGCCGCGCGCCGAGAGCATCCGCGCGGCGCTCGACGAGAGCGAGGCGCAGCTCGCCGGGATCGTGGATTCGGCAATGGACGCGATCATCACCGTGGACGCCGCACAGCGGATCGTGCTGTTCAACCGCGCCGCCGAGACGATGTTCGGCTGCGCGCGGCGCGACGCGATCGGCGACCGGCTCGACCGGTTCATTCCGTCGCGCTTTCGCGACACGCACCGCTCGCACATCGAGCGCTTCGGCGCCACCGGCGGAACGCGGCGGCGCATGGGCGAGAACCTGGTGCTGTGGGCGCTGCGCGCCGACGGAACCGAGTTTCCGATCGAAGCGTCGATCTCGCAGGCTGGCGAGCCGGACAAGCGCCTGTTCACGGTGATCCTGCGCGACACGACGCAGCGCAAGGCGGCCGAAGACGCTCTGCGGCAGCAGCAGGCCGAGCTGCGCGAGCTCTCGGCGCGGGTGCTCGAGGCGCGCGAGGAGGAAAAGACGCTGATCGCGCGCGAGCTGCACGACGAGCTCGGCCAGCTGCTGACCGCGCTCAAGCTGGACCTCGACTGGCTGCGTGCGCGCTCGGCTGGCGAAGTCGCCGAGAAAGCCGCCCAGATGAGCGTCGTGCTCGATCGCACGGTCGGCTCGGTGCGGCGGATCTCGGCCGACCTGCGCCCGCTGATGCTCGACGATCTCGGGCTGGCCGACGCGGCGGCGTGGCTGGTCGAAGACTTCATGCAACGCTCGGGCACCGAGTGCAAGTTCGAGCGGCCCGGCGGCGACGTGCTCGACGGGGTCGAGCGCAGCGTCGCCACGACCGTGTACCGCGCGCTGCAGGAGTCGCTGACCAACGTCGCGCGCCATTCCGGCGCGGCCCACGCCTGGGTGCTGCTGAAGCTCGAGGATGGCGCGGTGCGTCTCGAAGTCGAGGACGACGGCCGCGGCATGCCGCCCACGGCCCAGATCAGCAACCGCTCGCTTGGCCTGAAGGGCATGCGCGAGCGCGTCTCCTACCATGGCGGCACGCTCGAGGCGGGGCCCGCCCCGCGCGGCGGTACTCGCGTCAAGGTGCGCATTCCGCTGCACGTCGAGACGATCGGGAGCCAGCCATGATCCGCATCCTGCTCGCCGACGACCACGCACTGGTACGCGAAGGGCTGCGGCGGATCCTGACTGCGGCAGCCGACATCGAGGTTGCGGCCGAGGCCGCCGACGGCGATGAAGTGCTCGCGCTCGTAAGGCGCTCGGAGTTCGACCTCGCGCTTCTCGACCTGTCGATGCCGGGGCTGTCGGGCCTGGCGCTGATCAAGCGGCTCAAGCTCGAAAAGCCGCGGCTGCGGATCCTGGTGCTTTCGATGCACGGCGAGAGCCAGTACGCAGCGCGCGCGCTGAAGGCGGGCGCGTCGGGCTACCTGACCAAGGACAGCGCTGCCGCGCAGCTGCTCGGCGCGATCCGCAAGATCGCCGCAGGCGGGGTGCAGATCAGCGAAGCCGCCGCGGCGCAACTGATCGGCACCGGCGCGACCGGCGAGTCGCTGCCGCATGCGGCACTTTCGGACCGCGAATACGAAGTGCTGCGGCACATCGTCGCCGGCCGGACGATTACCGACATCGCGGACGTGCTCAACCTCTCGGTAAAGACGGTGAGCACGCACAAGGCGCGCATCCTGCAGAAGCTGAACCTCGCGGGGACCGCGGAGCTGGTGCGCTACGCGATCGAGCACCACCTGACCGATGAAAACGCGTAGGACGATTCCTACAGCGGGTCTGCGCCCGCCTATAGCCGTTATCGTCCCGCGCCGATAGTGCAGCCCGCCCGCGCAGCCCAGACTGCGCACCATGTATCGCGTATTCCTGGTCGAAGATTCAGCGCCCGTACGAGAGAGGCTCGCAGCGCTGCTCGACACGATCGAGGGCGTCGACACCGTGGGCAGCGCCGCCACGGCGCACGACGCCGAGTGCGCCATCCTGGCGGAGCGTCCGGACGCAGTGCTGCTCGACATCCGGCTCGAGCAAGGAAGCGGATTCGACGTGCTGCGATCGCTGCGCCAGCAGGCGCCGCAGATCGAGGTCTACATGCTGAGCAATTTCGCCGCGCCGGCCTACCGGCAGCTTGCCGCCAATCTGGGCGCGCGCGGATTCTTCGACAAGACCACCGAAATCGACTCGATGCGCCGGACCATTGCCGAGCGCGCGGCGCGATCCATGCAATGAACGACCAAGAGAGGGAGCAACCCATGTTGACGGCAACCCTGAACCAGACGACGCTGCGGCTCGTCCCCCAAGCCCGCGGCGCGACTCCCGCAGTGTCCAAGTTCGAGGTGACCTGCTCGAGCTGCAACCTGCGCGAGCTGTGCCTGCCGAAGGGGCTCTGCGAGAGCGAGCTGCTCCGCCTCGAGAGCCTGGTCTACACGCGCCGGCGCGTAAAGCGCGGCGAGACGCTGTTCGACGCCGGCGACGAATTCCAGTCGGTGTATTCGATTCGCAGCGGGTTCTTCAAGACCACGACGATCGACGACGACGGCCGCGAGCAGGTCACGGGCTTCTACATGCCCGGCGAGCTGCTCGGCATGGACGGAATCGGCTCCGGTGCCTATCACGCCAACGCGCTGGCGCTCGAGGACAGCGAGGTCTGCGTGCTGCCGTTCTCGCTGGTCGAGTCGCTGGGACGCGAGATCCCGGCGCTGCAGCGGCATCTTTTCTCCGTGCTGTCGCGCGAGATCGTGCGCGATCACGGCGTCATGATGCTGCTCGGCTCGATGCGCGCCGAGGAGCGGCTCGCGACGTTCCTGCTGAACCTGTCCAAGCGCTTCGAGAGGCGCGGGTACTCGCCGACGGAATTCCACCTGCGCATGACGCGCGAGGAAATCGGCGGCTACCTCGGGCTCAAGCTCGAGACGGTCAGCCGCCTGTTCTCGCGGTTCCAGTCCGAGGGGCTGATCGACGTCGAGCAGAAGCACGTGCGGATCCGCGACGTCGAAGGCCTCGAGGCCCTGCTCGGCGCGAAGCACTGAGCCCGAGCCGGAGTTCGATCTGCGCTAGCGCGGCGGCCTGCCGCCGCGCGTCCGCTGTCTCGCAAACCACGGCCGCCGCCCGCTCTGCGGGCGTGAGTGCTTCGCGAGTAGCGATCTGCCGCTCGAGCACCGCGAGCGTCGCCTCCGAAGCATCGCGCGATGTACGCTCGCTACTGCGCACGCGGCGCCGCAATTCGGCGAGCGGCGCTTCGCAGGCAGCGATCACGAATCGTGCGCCCGCGCTGCGCGCGAGCTTGCGGAAGAGATCCCGGTAAGAGCGACGCAGAAACGCCGCGTCGACGATCACCGGAAAGCCGCTTGGCAGCAGCGCGCCAGCCAGTTCTGCCAGACGCTGGTAGGTCGCCGCAGTAGCCTGCGCAGCGTACAGTCCGGCGCCGACCTTGGAACCCGAGCGCGCCTGCGCGGCCAGACCGTGCAGGCGCTTGCGCTCCACATCCGAGCGCAACCGGATCGCGCCGAGCGACCCGCCGAGCGAGCGGGCGAACGTCGTCTTTCCCGAGCCTGACAGCCCGTACAGGATCACGAGGCCCTCGCGCGTCTCCTCGGCGAGCGTTGTCGCGACGCTCAGGTACCGTTTGAGCTCCGCGCGGCGCGCGCGGATCGCCGCAATTTTCGCGCGCACCAGCGCGCGGTAGACCAGGTAGAAGCGCAGCACCTCGACGCCTTCGTAGTCTCCCGTCGCCTCGAGGTACGTGTTCAGAAAGTGAAACCCGAGCGCGCGCTCGCCATGGGCGAGCAGGTCCATCACGGTGAACGCCGCCTCGCTGATCACGTCGATCCAGCGCAGCGCGGCGTTGAACTCGATGCAATCGAACGGCACCGGCCGGCCATCGATCAGCGTGACGTTTCCGAGATGCAGGTCGCCATGGCATTCGCGCACGTAGCCGCCCGTGCGCCGCTTTTCGAGCAGCGGCCGCAACTTTGCGAACTCGGTGTCGGTCCAGGCGCGCAACCGCTCGAGCGTTCGGAGCACGGTCCTGTCGCGGGTCACCGCGCCGATCTGACGGAAATTGTCGAGCGCTTCCTTGCGGATCCGGGCGGGCGAGCCGAAACGGCCGCCTCTCCCGGCGACTGCGATCCGCGAGTGGAAAGCGGCGACGGTTGCTGCGAGCGCCTCGACGTGCGCAAGCGTCAGCACGCCGCGCCGCTGCAGCGCATAGAGCGTCCGGCCCGCCGGAAACCGGCGCATGCGGACCGCATACTCGATTGTCCTTCCCTCGCCGCCGAACGCCGGACGCTGCCGGCTTCCGGTGACTGGAACGACGCCAAGATAGATCCCGGGTGCGGTGCGCCGGTTCAGGCGTACTTCTGCCTCGCAAGCGCGGCGGCGCTTCTGCAGCGTGCTGAAGTCGGCGAAACCGAGATCGACCGGCTTCTTGATCTTGTAGGCGAACTTTCCGGCGAGCACGACCGTCGAGATATGCGTTTCGATCGTCTCGATGCGCCCTGCCGGGTGCGCAAAGCAACGCGGGCTGCGCAGCGCCGCGACGAGGCGCGCGTGCGCCACAATGGCGGACGCCTTCATCGAGAGTGGGCCTCTGCCGCCCGCCGACGCTGCGCGGCATGTGCCATCTTGATCGCCTCGAACCACAGCACCCCCGCCGCACCCGCGGCGAGTGCGATCAGCACGTCGCCCGCGCCCAGCGACGCGAAGCGGAACACCTCTGCAAACGGCGGCAAGTAGACGACCGCGCCGAGCGCGGCGAGCGTACCGAGAACGACCCACCACAACGCCGCGTTCGGGCGCGCGAGCGTCGTGACGATCGGCTGCTCGCGCGAGCGGTTGGCGAGGATCAGCGCAACATTGCCGAACACGATCGCGGCGAACCCAAAGGCGCGCAGCTCTCCGTCGCTCCGCCCTGTGCCCTGCGCCCACCAGTACACGGCGAACACCGCGGCGAGCACGCTCGCGCCAAGACCGAGGGCGGTGACGAGCATTTGCGCGTCGAACAGCGGCGTGCGCGGATCGCGCGGCGGACGGTCCATCGCATTTTCGTCGCCCGCTTCCGCCTCGAACACGATCGAGCACGCGGGATCGATGACGAACTCGAGGAAGACCACGTGCACCGGGAACAGAAACAGCGGCCAGCCGAACACGAGCGGCAGGAACGACATGCCGACCGTCGGCACGTGCACCGCGATGATGTAGCGCATTGCGTTGCGGATGTTCTCGTAGATGCGCCGCCCCATCCGCACGGTCTCGACGATCGAGCCGAAGTCGTCCTCGAGCAGCACCAGCGCCGCCGCCTCGCGCGCGACGTCGGTGCCACGCCGGCCCATCGCCACGCCGATGTGCGCTGCCTTGAGCGCGGGCGCATCGTTGACGCCGTCTCCGGTCATCGCGACGACCTCGCCGGCGGCCTTGAGCGCATTCACCAGCCGCAGCTTCTGCTCGGGGAGAATGCGCGCGAACACGTTGACCCCGCGAACCGCGTGCGCGAGCTCGTCGTCGCTCATCGCGGCGAGCGCTTCCCCGGACAGCACTTCTGCGTGCGCCGCGAGCCCCGCCTGCTGGGCGATCGCGCGCGCGGTGCCAGGGTAATCGCCGGTGACCATCACCACGTGGATTCCGGCGCGCCGGCACTCGGCCACCGCCGCCGGGACCGATGCGCGCACCGGATCGGAGAGCGCGACGAAGCCGAGGAAACTGAACCGCACCGCCTGCGGGCTCTCCGGCCATTGCGTGTCGCGCCACTGCGTCGAAGCAACTGCGAGCAACCGCAGTCCACGGTCGGCTGCGCTCGCTGCATCGGCGAGCGCGCGACGTTGCACGGACTCTTCCATGCCGCAAAGCGCGAGCACCGCCTCAGGGGCTCCCTTGATGACGATGCGCGCGTCGCCCGATGGCGAGCGCCAGGCATGGCACATGGCGCGGAATTCGAGCGTCAGCGGGTAGTCGCGCTCGAGTCGCCACGCGCGCCGGATCTCCGCGGCCTGCGGCGCCACCGACGCAGCACCGGCGAGGATTGCGCGGTCCATCGGATCGAACGGCTCGAGCTCGCAGGCAAGCGCCGCCGCCTCGAGCAGCGTGGCATCGGTAGCGCCGAGCGCTGGCCGCGTCTCGGCAAGCGCCATGCGGTTCTCGGTCAGCGTGCCGGTCTTGTCGACGCAAAGCACGGTTGCGGCGCCGAGCATTTCCACCGCCGGCATGTGGCGCGTCAGCACGCCGTGGCGCCCAATGCGCCACGCGCCGAGCGCGAGGAATACGGTCAGCACGACCGGGAACTCCTCCGGCAGGATCGCCATGGCCAGCGTCAGTCCGGCGAGCACCGCGGCCAGCGCATCCCCGCGCAGCGCGAAATACAGCAGCGTGACCGCACCGCACAATGCGAATGCCGCTGTCGCGATCAGCTTGACGACGCGCGCCGTCTCGCGCTGCAGCAGCGTGCGCTCGGTCTCGAGCGAGGCGAGCGAGGCGCCGATCCGGCCGAACTCGGTGCGCGCGCCCGTTGCCGAAACGACCGCCCTCGCCTGTCCCTTGACGACCAGCGTACCGGAATAGACGCGCCCGCTGCGATCCGCCTCGTCGGCAGCGGGCCCTTTCTCGACCGGCAGCGATTCGCCGGTCAGCAGCGACTCATCGACGATGAAGTCGTTGACCGCAACGAGGCGCGCATCGGCGGGAACGCGATCTCCCTCGGCAAGCAGCAGCAGGTCTTCGCGCACGACCTCGGTCCCGGCAATCCTGCGCGCGGCGCCATCGCGGATCACCGTGGCCCGCGGGCTCGAAAGATCGCGCAGCGCTTCGAGCGCCCGCTCGGTCTTGCGCTGCTGGAGGACCGTGATCGCGAGCACGACGAGCACCGACGCGGCGAGCACGAGCGCCTCGCGCAGGTCGCCGAGCACCAGGTAGACGGACGCCGCGGCGGCGAGCAGCAGGAACATCGGCTCGCGCGCGACTTCGAGCGCGATGCCGAGAACACTGCGCCGGCCGGCGGCCGGCAGCGCATTCGGCCCTTCGGCCGCGAGGCGTGCGCCGGCTTGCGCCGCAGTCAGTCCGTTCGGGGAATAATCGGTCATGGATACGCGTACGATCGCACACGCGCGACCGGCCGGAGTTGATCGCGCGCAAGCGCGCTTCCGCGCCGGACGCTAGACTCCCCGGCCGCCCATGGGACTGCTCTCCGACCGCCATTACCTGACGCCGCTGTTCGCGCCCGCGTCGGTCGCGCTGATCGGCGCAAGCGAGCGCGAGGGATCGGTCGGCGCCGTGCTGGCCGCAAACATGCTTGGCACGGACTACCGCGGCGCGCTCTACGCCGTCAACCCGAAATACCGCGCAGTACGGCAGATCCCCTGCTTCGCTTCGATCGCGAAGGTGCCGCAGCGCGTCGATCTCGCGGTGATCGCGACGCCCGCAGCGACCGTGCCGGAGATCATCGAGCAGTGCGGCGCGTCGGGCGTGCGCTCGGTGGTCGTCATCAGCGCCGGGTTCTCCGAGACCGGCGAGCGCGGCGTGCGCCTCGAGCGCGCGCTGCTCGAGAATGCGCGCCGTCACAAGCTTCGGGTGCTCGGCCCGAACTGCCTCGGCCTGATGCGCCCGGAGCTCGGCGTCAACGCGACGTTCGCACGCGGCGCAGCGTTGCCCGGCTCGCTCGGCCTGGTGTCGCAGTCGGGCGCGGTCTGCACCGCGATGCTCGACTGGGCGCGTCCGAACAAGGTCGGTTTCTCGAGCGTCGTGTCGCTCGGCGGCTCGACCGACATCGACTTCGGCGAGGTCGTCGACTACCTGGTGAGCGACGCTCGCACCGAGCACATCCTGCTGTACGTCGAAGGCGTGCGCAATGCACGCCGCTTCGTGTCCGCGCTGCGCGCCGCGGCGCGCGTCAAGCCGGTGATCCTGATGAAAGTGGGGCGCCATCCGGCGGGCTCGCGCGCCGCCGTCTCGCACACCGGCGCGATCGTCGGCCTCGATGACGTGTTCGAAGCGGTGGTCAAGCGGACCGGTGCGGTGCGCGTTGGCACGATCGGGCAGCTCGTTGCCGCTGCACAAGCGCTCGCTGCGCATGTCCATCCGCAGGGCGATCGCCTGGCCGTGATCACGAACGGCGGCGGTCCGGGCGTGATGGCGGCCGATCGTGCCGGCGATCTCGGCATTCCGCTCGCGCAGCTGTCGGCGCCGACGATCGAGACGCTGAAAGCCGCGCTGCCCGCCAGCTGGTCGCAGTCCAATCCGATCGACCTGATCGGCGACGCAGGCGCGGACCGCTACCGCGCCGCGGTCGGCGCGTGCCTGGCCGATGACAACGTCGACGGCGTGCTCGCGATGCTGACGCCGCAGGCGATGACCGAGCCGGCCGACGCGGCGCGCGCCGTGATCGAATCGGCGCGCGGCTCGACCAAGCCGGTGCTGGCCTGCTGGATGGGCGAAGAGCAGACCGCGGCGGCTCGCCGGCTGCTTGCCGAGGCGGCGATCCCGGTTTTCCGCACGCCCGACCCTGCGGTCGAGATGTTCGCGCACGTCTCTTCGTTCTATCGCAACCAGCGCGCGCTGCTGCAGGCGCCGGGGCCGTTGTCGCATCAGGCCGAGCCGGACCTCGAATCCGCGCGCCTGATCGTCGAGACCGCGCTCGCCGACCGGCGCAGCATCCTCTCGGAGATGGAATCGAAGGCGCTGCTCGCCGCGTTCCGAATCCCGGTCGCGAAGACCGCCGTCGCGCGCTCGGCGCACGAGGCGATGCTGCTCGCCGGCGAATCCGGCTTTCCGGTGGCGATGAAGATCGATTCTCCGGATATCACGCACAAGAGCGACGTCGGCGGCGTGCGGCTCAATGTCGGGAACGCACAGGCAGTGCGCACCGCGTACAACGAGATCGTCGCCTCCGCAACGCGTCTCGCACCCAACGCCCGAATCAACGGGGTTGCCGTCGAGCCGATGATCGAGCGCGCCTCCGGCCGCGAGCTGATGGTCGGCATGGTGCGCGATCCGGTGTTCGGCCCGGCGATCACGTTTGGCGCCGGCGGCACCGCGGTCGAGGTGCATCGCGACCGCGCGGTGGCGCTGCCGCCACTCAACTCGTATCTCGTTGCCGACATGATCCGCGGCACGCAGGTGGCGAAACTGCTCGGCAAGTTTCGCCAGTTTCCGCCGGTCGACATGGCGACGCTCGAAGCAGTGCTGCTGCGCGTATCGGAGCTCGTGTGCGAGGTGCCCTCGCTCGAGGAGGTCGACATCAACCCGCTGATCGTCGACGAGACCGGCGCGATTGCCGTCGACGCCCGGGTCGTGCTGCGCGCGACGGCGCCGCAGCGCGAGCGCTACGGCCACATGGCGATCCATCCCTACCCTGCCGATCTGGTGACGCAATGGCAGCCGCGGGAGGGGCCCCCGGTGACGCTGCGGCCGATCCGGCCCGAGGACGCGACGATCGAGCAGGCGTTCGTGCAGAGCCTTTCCGCCGAGAGCCGGCATTTCCGCTTCATGAACATGCTGCGCGAGCTGACACCGCTGATGCTCGCGCGCTTCACACAGATCGACTACGACCGCGAAATGGCGTTCATCGCCACGCTCGACGACAAAGGCAGCGAGCGCGAGATCGGCGTTGCGCGCTACGTCACCAATCCGGACGGCGAGTCGTGCGAATTTGCGATCGCAGTCGCCGACGAATGGCAGCGCCGCGGCCTCGGCAGGCGCTTCATGGCGTTATTGATTGATGTCGCGCGCTCGCGCGGGCTGCGTGAGATGATCGGCCACGTGCTCGCCGATAACCGCTCGATGCTCGCGCTCTGCGATGCGCTCGGCTTCGCGATCGGCGAAAGCACCGAAGGCCCGCAGCTGCGACGGGTGTCGCTCGCGCTGCAGCCGCGCTAGGCTTACTTCACGTCCCAAGGAGGCATGCGATGTCGTACAAACGGATCCTGGTCCCGGTGGATGGCAGCCCGACTTCGAGGAACGGCCTGGACGAGGCCGCGAAGATCGCCCGCGAGAGCGGCTCCCGGCTGCTGCTGTTGCATGTCATCGACGATACGGTGGCCTTCAGCTCGCCGGAGAGCGCGGGCGTCAACGTCGTGCTCGATGCGTTGCGCGCATCCGGCAGGAGCGCGCTCGCGGAAGCGGCGGAACACGCTCGCCGCGCCAAGCTGCAGGCGGAGACGGCGCTGCTGGAGAAGGCGACCGGCCGCGTCGCCGACGCGATCGTCGACCAGGCGAAACGCTGGCGCGCGGACCTGATCGTCATGGGCACGCACGGCCGGCGTGGCGTGAACCGCCTGCTGCTCGGCAGCAACGCCGAGCTGGTCGTCCGCAGCAGCACCATCCCGGTGCTGCTCGTCCCGGGCGAGGCGCGGCGCCGGACCGGGCGCGCCCGGCGCTGAGCAATCGGGTTACCTGTCCAGCTTATAGTGCGAGCGATTGAGGTACTCGGCGATGTCGTCGAGATCCTCGAGCTTCAACGGGCGGCTGACCAGCGCTGCCCGGCGCGCGACTTCCGCCCGCAATGCCGGCAGCGAACGGACAAGCGATCGTGATGCGTCGCGCTTGTGGATCTTCTCGTAGTGGCACGACGTGCAGTGCATCTCATAGAGCGCCTTGCCGCGCTCCGGGTCCTGCGCCTGCGAGGGAAGCGCGAGCGCCGCGAGCGCCGCGATGGCGAATGCTTTCTTCATTGGTTGACCTCCTGCGCGCCGCGTTGCAGCAGGCACGTCAGCGCGTTCGAGCACCGGCAGCCCGCAATGAAAGCACGTGGCGTCGCCGGGCCGGTTCCACAGCAAACATGCAGCATGCTAGGAGCCGTAGGGCCCGAATCCTTGACCCGGATCAAAAAATGGCGGCTAATACCCGGGTTGCGCCGATGGGTGAACCTCGGCGACGATACCGGCACAAACCCCGCACCAACCCCCGAATGGAGGCTCAATCATGGCAGTGCGCATAGGCGATGAGGTACCCGATTTCACCGCGGAAACGACGCAGGGCAGCATCCGCTTTCACGAATGGATCGGCAACGGCTGGGCGATCCTGTTTTCGCATCCCAAGGATTTCACGCCGGTCTGCACGACCGAGCTCGGCTACATGGCGAAGCTGAAGCCCGAGTTCGACAAGCGCAACACCAAGATCATCGGCTTGAGCATCGACTCGGTAGGCGATCACTCGAAGTGGGTCAAGGACATCGAGGAGACGCAAGGCTCCGCGGTCAACTACCCGCTGATCGGCGACACCGACCTGAAGATCGCCAAGCTGTTCGACATGATCCATCCGAACGCGAGCGGCAACGCGTCCGGCCGCACGGCGGTCGACAACGCCACCGTGCGCTCGGTGTTCGTGATCGGGCCGGACAAGAAGGTCAAGGCGACGCTGACCTATCCGATGAGCACGGGCCGCAACTTCGACGAAGTGATGCGCTTGCTGGACTCGATCCAGCTCACGGCCAAGCACACGGTTGCAACACCCGTGAACTGGAAGCCGGGCGAGGACGTGATCATCCCGACCTCGGTCAAGGACGAGGACGCGAAGCAGAAGTATCCGCAAGGGTACAAGACGCTCAAGCCGTACTTGCGGGTCGTGAAGCAGCCCAAGTAGCGCGATGCGCGAGGGCAGCTTAGAAGCGCCGACGCGCCATCCGCTCGACTGGAAGAACGAAGCGTTTTACGACGAAGGTGCGGTCGAGAAGGAGCTCGGCCGCATCTTCGAGATCTGCCACGGCTGCCGGCGCTGCGTCAACCTGTGCACCGCGTTTCCGACCCTGTTCGACCTGGTCGACTCGAGTCCGACGCTGGAAGTCGACGGCGTAGCGCCGCAGGATTTTCGCAAGGTCGTGGACCAGTGCTACCTGTGCGACATGTGCTACATGACCAAGTGCCCGTACGTGCCGCCGCATCCGTGGAACGTCGACTTTCCGCATGTCATGTTGCGCGCGAAGACGGTGAAGTTCAGGAAGGGGCAAGTCGCTTTTCGCGACAAGCTGCTCACTTCTACCGACGCGCTCGGCAAGCTCGCCGCGATCCCGGTCGTAGCGCAGACGGTGAACGCGCTCAATCGCAACGGCGCTGCGCGCAGCGCGATGCAAGGCGTGCTCAAAGTGCACAAGGAGCGGGAGCTTCCGCCCTACGCGCCGAGGAGATTTCGCTCGCAAGCGGCGCCGAGCGTGGCGCTGCCGGTCAAGGATGGCGCGAACACGCCCGGCAAGGTGGCGATCTTTTCCACCTGCTACGTCCAGTACAACGAGCCAGGGATGGGGCACGACCTGCTCGCGCTGCTAGCGCATAACGAGATTCCCTACGTACTCGTGGAGAAGGAAGCCTGCTGCGGCATGCCGAAGCTCGAGCTCGGCGACCTCGAGTCGGTCGCGCGACTGAAGGAAATCAACGTGCCGCCGCTCGCCAGACTGGCGCGCGAGGGTTACGCGATCCTTACACCCGTGCCTTCCTGCACGCTGATGTTCAAGCAGGAGCTGCCGCTGCTCTTTCCGGGCGACGCCGAAGTGAAAGCGGTGCAGGACGCGATGTTCGATCCGTTCGAGTATTTCGTACTGCGCAACCGCGACGGACTGCTGAAGAAGGACTTCAAAGCGCAGCTCGGCAATGTCTCGTACCACATCCCCTGCCATTCGCGCGTGCAGAACATGGGGCAGAAAACCCGCGAGCTGCTCGAAATGGTGCCGGGAACGAAGGTCACGACCGTCGAGCGTTGCGCCGGGCACGACGGGACGTGGGGCGTCAAGGTCGAGTACTACCAGAACTCGATGAAGATCGGGCGTCCGGTGTTCCGCGCGATGGCTGTCGGCGAGCCCGACTGGATCAGCTCCGATTGCCCGATCGCTGCGCGCCACATCCGGCAGGGAATGGGCAGCGAGGCGCCGGACGCGCAAAAGACACACCCGCTTGCCCTTCTGCGCAAAGCCTACGGCCTTTAGGGCGCTTCTTTTCGCGCTGCTCGTCGGCGCCTGCGCGGCGGCTCCGCCTGCCGACGTTCGGCTTTCGTTCGCGCTGATGGGCGACACGCCCTACTCGCACGCCCAAGCCAACCTGCTCGACAGCCTGATCGACCGCGTAAACGCAGAGCCGCTCGCTTTCGCCGCCCACGTCGGCGACATCACCTCCGGGCAAGGGCCATGCGACGACGATTGGCTCCACGAGCGCAAGCGCCAGTTCGAACGCTTCCGGCCTCCGTTCGTGCTGCTGCCCGGCGACAACGAGTGGACCGATTGTCATCGCACCGGATTCGATCCGCTGGAGCGGCTGGCAAAGTGGCGGCAGCTGTTCTGCGTCCCCATCGGCCTGCCCGGATTTGCGCGCCAGGCGGGAGAGCACTGCGAGAACGCACGCTGGGAGCTCGGCGACCTCGTCTTTGCCGGACTCAACGTGCCCGGCAGCAACAACAACGTCGGGCGCACCGCGGAAATGGATGCGGAGTCCGCGCGCCGGATGCGTGCGGTATTCGCATGGCTGGACGATGCGGTTGCGCAGATGCGCCCCGGAGGGACGCTCGTCATCCTGATGCAGGCAAACCCGTTCCTGCGCCCGCGCGGCGGCGCAGATGGCTTCGCAGCGCTACGCGAGCGGCTCGCGCGCCTGGGCCAGGCGCATCCCGGGAAGGTCATCCTCGTGCACGGCGACACGCACCAGTACCGCGACGACCAGCCGCTGCCCGGCTTGCGCCGCGTAGAAGTGCCGGGCGCCCCGCAGGTGCGCTGGCTGCGCGCTACCGTCTCCGATCAAGGCCTGCGGATCGAGCCCACCGAACTACCCTGACGCGCGACCCGCGTTCTCAGCGCACGACCGAATCGATGACGACCG